>CAZIWQ010000347.1:3942-6845 GCA_964542355.1 uncultured Armatimonadia bacterium | reverse complement strand
AGCGCCAGAAGGCAGCGGCCGCCGACCAGGAGAAGAGGCTGGAGGAGCAGCGCCAGAAGGCAGCGGCCGCCGACCGGGAGAAGAAGCTGGAGGAGCAGCGCCAGAAGGCAGCGGCCGAGCAGAAGAGGCTGGAGGAGAAGCGCCAGGAGGCGCAGGCTGAAGCGCGGCGCCGCCTGGGGGCAACACTCAAGCTGATCGGCGTCGGCGCTCTCGCCCTGGCCATCGCCGGTGGCGTGGTCTCGTACTTCCTGCTGCGCAGGAAGCCACCGTCCGTCGCGGATTGAGGTGAGCTGTCGCTAGCCGTCCGAGATCGCGGCATCGCCCCGCGGGGTGGGCTCACAGCCGCTGTGGAGCGTGATGTGGTGTCGCGTACAACCTGCGGTATGCACACGCCACGCGGAGCCACTCATCCGGCGAGTGCTGCCGTACATGCTAGTCCCACCCGAGCAGGGGCTCGGGTCGGCGCGATCATCCCCGGTACTATCTCCGTCAAGCAGGGAACCGGCCGCCAGGTCTCCCCGGCCATTGGCGTCGCCACATCCTGCCTCACAGCCGCAGCCGTCGAATGTTCGAGCGGCTGACTGATAGTCTGCCTCACCGCTCTCGATCTGTCCGCAGGCGGGCCGACCCGGCTGGTCCAGGGCGCACTCCTCTCCGGGCGCGGTCCGCGGTGCAATCGCCAGGGAGATGACCATGCCCGCGCTTCCACCTCCGTCGGACGAAGAGCTGGCCCTCGCTGCCTCCCGCGGCCAGGTGCAGGCGTTCGACGAGCTCCATCGCCGTCTCTACCGCCACACGCGGGCCGTCTGTGAACGGGTCGTCAATGACCCGGAGGAGGCGCAGGACCTGGCGATGGAGACATGGGTCCGCGCCTACCTGGCGATGGCGCAGGGGACGTTCGACCCGGCGCAGGCGCGCAGCGTGCGGGCGTGGCTCTTCCGGATCGCAACGAACCTGTGTTGGGATGCCCTCCGCCGCCGCCGGCCGGAGGCGGTGAGCGAGGAGGAGTTGGCTCGGCTCGGCGAGCTGCGGCGTGCCAGCGTGCATCCGACGACGCCCGCCGCCCGCGCCGGCGCCCCGCCGCCGCTCGTGGTCCTCGGAGAAGCCTGGCAGACACTCAGTCCGCTGGAGCGGCTGGTCTTGGCCTCCAAATACTGGGCGGAGGAAACCTGGGAACATCTCGCCGCCCGCCTCGACCGCACCTGCGACCAGGTGCGCTACATTGCCGACAAGGCGAAGGACAAGCTGGAGCAGCACCTCATCTGAGGACGGAAGTGCCTGCCCGTGGGGCGGATCCTCCGCAGTCCTGCTTCGCGGGACGGGCGCTCAAGATGACACCCGCAAAGAGCAGCGGTGCGGTTCCCAACCAGGCGGGGTTCGTGCGTATCGTCATTGAGACCCATCCGGGAGTCCCCTCCCCGTCAGCGGTCAGGCCCACCGCGCCCGCCGCGGAGACCAGGGGCCCTCCTGGTCAAGGTCGCAGGGAGTGTCCACCCATGGCCGAAGAGAGGCTGCGCCAGCGCATGCAACAGTGGCTTGAGCAGCAGGCCGCGGACCCCTCCCTCGACACAGCAGGGCGCGGCCCGGCTTGTCTGTCGTTTGGGGAGGCGATGCATCTCGCGCAAGCCGGCCCCGGGTCCCCCCGCGAGGCCCGCCGCCGGGAGCATGTGAGCGGCTGCGAGTACTGTCGGCGGCTGGTCGACGCCTTTGTGAGAGTGCTGAGTGAGGCCGCGCCTGACGCGGCGATCCTGTCTACGGAGAGGCGAGGGAGAATGGACACGGACAGCGTGTGGGACAAGCTGGAGAGTAGCCTGTCGCGCCTCAAGGAAGCCATCAGCCTGCAGTTGCCCGCCGAGGGTGGCCTCAGCTTTGAGCCCGTCGTCGCGGCCGCGGGCGCTCCGTCACGCCTCCGCCGGCGCGCGGCCACCGCACAGGGCGAGGCCGGCGACGAGTTTGTCGCCGAAGCCCAGTTGGACATGCCGGAGATCGAGGGGACACTCGAGATCAGGTTCGTGCGCCTGGGCGCGGCTTCCGAGGTGTCGCTCCTGCTACGCAGCATGCACCGCGCGGGTGATGTGCGGATCAACTTCCGCACCCACACCGGACAGGAGGTCCGCGCAGCATGGCTGATGCCGGGGGATGAGGTCTGCATCCCGCAGGTCCCCGGCGGGAACTACGTCATCCGCGTCCACGATCGCGCACAGGTCGTGACGTACGAGATCCCCCTCATGGTCCTGCCAACGTAGGCGGACGACCGGAGAGAGGCGCACCATGGTCAGCACACACATCCGCATCCTGCGGAAGGAAGACGAGCAGCATTACGAGTTCGATCGGATGCTGTTCAAGCCTAATGTGATGGCCGGGCCCCGCCAGGAGTTTCCGCCCAAGCGCCATGTCGCCGAGGAGACACTGGACATCCTGCGCGAGTGGATCGGCGAGCTCGAGAAGAAGGGCACGCGCCCATCGCGGGCGGAGGTCATCGCGCAGGGCCGCTTTCTGGACCAGTGGGTGCTGCCGGAGGAGATCCGGGACGAGCTCCGCCGCATGGACACGCCGACGTTGCTCATCACCAACGATCCGTCGATCCCCTGGGAGTTGGCCGGCGTCGTGGGCGAGGGAGCCGAGGCCACGACGCTGGGCGAGCGGGTGGCGGTCGGGCGCTGCCTGGTGGCTCCCGGCGAGCGCAGCACCTGGCGCGACGGTAGTGCCGACCCCCGCATGCTGAAGCTGCGCGCGCTGATGATCGTGGACCCGACCGAGGACCTGCCCGAAGCCGCGGAGGAAGCCAAGTTCCTCGCCCAGTGTCTGGACGAGACCGGGTGGATGGTCGACGCCATCTACGGTCGCCAGGCCGTCTACCGCGAGGTCTTCTCGCCGGAGTACGACCGGCCGTTGAACCACTG
>CAZIWQ010000347.1:0-3932 GCA_964542355.1 uncultured Armatimonadia bacterium | reverse complement strand
AGCGGCACCCAGCTCGACGCGACGACGATTCCGGGGTTCGATCTGCGTGAGACGCTGGTGTGCGTGAACGCGTGTGGTACCGCGGTCGCCGCACCGCTGGCCGGACGCCGCCGCGGGGTGTCGCCCCTGGTCGCCGGCGTGGCGCACGCCTTCATCGACGCCGGTGCCGCCGGGGTTGTGGGGACCCTCTGGCCGGTCGACGACGTGGCGGCGCGCTGCTTTGCCGAGCGGTTCTACTCGGCGATCAAAGAGGGCAAGACGGTGGGCGATGCCATCTTGGGCGGCAAGAAGCTCGGGCTGCGCGCGCGAGCGGAGGAGGCGGAAACGACAGCGCCGCTCGATGCAGCGACGCTGGCATGCTTCGTGCTCTACGGCGACCCCAATCTGCGCCTGGCCGAAGCGGCGGGCGCGAGCGAGGGCGGGCCCGGTGAGCCGGGCGTGCCAGCCTCCGTGGCGCCACCCACCGTGCCAGTCCCGGCCTGCCCACCCGCCGCCGAGGCGGTCGCCGAGATGAGTGTGGTCGCGGCGACGCCCGGGTGGCCCCCCGAGGGCTGGTTCGATCCCGACGCCACCCGCGTCCTGCGCAAAGCCCTCCGCGCGGCCATCGCGGGCGCCGACAGCCTGGGATCGGCGCAACTGTGTTGGGCCTTGCTCACCGAGGAAGGGCCGCTCACGCGCTGGATGGAGGCCAACGGCCATGACCTGGCGGCGGCGCGCGAGCTCGTGGCAGTGCTCGTCACTGAGCCGGAGGCGGAGGCCGCCGACGAGCCGCTGCCGCCGGAGCTGCCGGCGATGAGCCCGACGGTGGAGGGGGTGTGGGAGTGGGCGCAGGATAGCGCACAGGAGCATCCACTATCTCTCGAGCAGCTTACCGAACACTTCACCGCCACCGGCGGGATCAGCGGGGAGGTCCTGTCGTGGGTGGGGATCGACTTGTCGCAGTATCCGGAGGTGGCGCCGGCCCCCGCGCTCGCTGACCGGGCGCAGGAAGCTCTGCGCATCGCGCGCGATGCGGCCCACTGGAACGGCGGAATGCTGACCACGGAGCATCTGCACCTGGGGATTCTGGAGGTGGGCGACAACGCCCTGTGCCGCTGGCTCGCGCAGCTCTCCATCTCGCGGGACGAGCGGGTCCGTGAGCTGCGGGAACGCCTGCTGAAGGGGGATCCGGCGAGTGAGCCGGAGCCCACGATGTCGTTCAACGTCCGGCGGATCCTGACCGAGGCGGACCGCCGGCGGCGCCAGTCCGGGCGCGCCCACACGGACGTAGACGATATCCTGGCCGCCGCCGTGGCGCTGGAGGCGGGAGGGCTCGGACGGGCCCTGAAGGCTCTGCGCTTCGGGACCGCCAGTCCCCCCGAGGAGAGCGCGAGTGAGATCGTGCTCTGCAGCGACGCCGCGGCGCACTTCCGTCTCGGCGTGGACGCCGTCGCGCTGCTGGAGCACGCGGCGCGCTGCTCCGTCGCCTGCGGGCACGCGCAGGTCGGTACCCCCCACACGCTGGCCGCCGGGTTGGCCTTCAGCCCGGCCCTCCGCGAGGCGGTCGCCACCTGCGGTCGGGCGCCCCACGAGCTGCTCGGCAACACACTCGATGTGCTGAGCCTGGGCTCGACGGAACAGGCGTTTGCCGAGGCGCCGATCCCCGCGACGCAGACACTCTCACTGAACCTGGCGCAGGCCGTGGGTGCGGCCCGCCGGTCGGTCGAGGCCTCAGCGCCGGTCTCCGCGGCGGCGGTGCTGGCCGCCCTGCTGAGACATGACACGGGTGTTGCCGCCGCGATCCTGCGGGCGGTGGGGATCGAGCCGGCCGAGCTTGCCCGTCGCCTGTCGTAGCCGCACTGCCTCACCGTCGTGTGCCGGGCCGACCACTCCGCGATCGGAGCGTGCACCGATGTCCCTCGTACCTGTGGCAGATAACCGCCGCCTGATCCCCTCGGATCTCAAATGGTTGTTTGGCGGGATTGGCGCCGCCTTCACGCGACCGTGGGATTGGTACCAGGACAAAGCGTGGCGCCTGCGCTACTACGGAACCAATGACGTCGCGGAATGGTCGCAGGAGAATCTGTGGCGCGCGCTCGCCAGCATCGTGCTGATTGGTGTCCTGGTGGTGGGGCTGCACTGGACATTGGGGGTCGGAGGGACGCGGGACATGGAGCGGCCCGTCGCCTACGGCGTGGCCGGGCTGGCCGTGCTCCTGATCGCCCTCCGTTGGATCGGGGCCGCCGTGACGCGGGTCGGGCTGTGGCTGGTGGTGCTCCTGGGGCCTCCGGTGCTCTTGGCCTGGCACCTGGTTCTGGTCGCCCTCCGGGTCGTCACCCTCCCCTTCGCTCTGGTGCTGGATCTCCTGTCCGGTGGGTACCAGGCGGGCCCCCCGGGCCAGGAGACCTTCGTCGCCGCCGAGATCCGCGACTTCTGCGAGGGAGCCAAGACGGCGTTCCGGAATGTGCTGCAGTGGCGCGACGATCTGCTCCAGCGTATCGAGTGGTGGATCGATGATGTCGAGGACTGGTTCAAGGATCACCAGTGGCATCTCGTTGCCTCCGGCGTGATCGTGCTCGGGGTGGCGTGGTTCGCGCTGCGGACTGCCGACGCCGCCCTGCGGACGGTCGTGTTCGGGTACGCCGTGACACTCGGGCCGCTGCTCGGGCTGCTCTTCCTCAACGCCTCGTGGCTGCTACAGCCCATCGTGTCGGGGCTCTTGTTCCTCCCCCTGCTCGTCGGTCCGCCGGTCCACATTGTGCTGGAGTTCGTGGTGGTGCTGTTCAAGCTACTCGCGCTGGTGCCCCTGTTCTTTTTGTTCGTCACCACTCGGCTCTCCCAGCTCATCAAGGGGATCTTCCACACGTGCCCGAACCGGGCGTGTACGCTGCAAGAGCGTGGCGTGGGGCTCCCCCTGCACTTGTGCCCCGCGTGCAAGGAACCCAACGCCAACCTGTGGCCCAACCTCTACGGGCTGCTGTGGCATCCGTGTGCGACACCGGGGTGCCCCCAGCGGCTGCCGACCCTGGGCTTCATGGGTCGCAGCAAACTCCAGCGGAAGTGCCGCAACCCGAACTGCAACACGATCCTGACCACGCGGTCGGGTGTCGAGGCCCGCGAGCGGCACGTCGCCATCACCGGCGGCACCTTCAGCGGGAAGACATGCTACCTGGCGAAGACGATCGAGGCCATCAACACCGGCCGCGTGGGCCGCAAGTACCGGCTGAAGGGCGACATCGAGGACGAGGACAAGGCGAGGTGGCACGCCGCCGATGCCCGCAGCCTCAGGGATGGTGTGACGTTTCAGGCCTCTGCCACTGAGACCGCGAAGGCCTACCGGCTCCTCATCAGGATGGGCCGTGCTCGTTACCAGCTCTACCTCTATGACGCCCCGGGTGAGGAGTTCCGGTCAACAGACGTCCTCAGCGACAAGCAGAAGCAGTTCTCGCATATCGAGGGCTTCATCCTGATGGTCGACCCGCTATCGATCGACGAGGTGAGGCACCAGCACCCGGAGGCCCTCCCCAAGCCGAAGGAGACGCCGGCGGCGGAGGCGGCGCCCAGGGCAAAGGGCAGGAAAGGCAAGAAGGAGAAGCCGCCCGCGGACCAGACAATGGCGGACAAGGGGCAGCCTCCGGAGATCCAGACAATGGCGGACATTGCGATCCCGGTGACCAACTGGAGCCAGGGTGCAGGGGTGGCCCGCAAGAATGGGAAGCTCGCCCTCCGAGCCGCGGTGGTGATCTCCAAGGCCGACCTGGAGGCCGTCGTCGAGCGCATCGGTGACATCCGCCGGGGGCCGATTGCCGGCGACACCTGCCGCCACGCACTCATGGCCTGGGGCTGCCACAACGCCATCAAAACCGTCCAGCAGACCTACTCGCAGGTTCAGTACTTCGCCTGCTCGCCGCTGGGGAGATCAATCCGGCCAAGATAGTAATGGCAGCTCGTGC
>CAZIWQ010000346.1:0-6847 GCA_964542355.1 uncultured Armatimonadia bacterium | reverse complement strand
CGTCATCGTCACCCCGAGGGGCAACCCCGCGCGGATCCGGGACCTGACTGACCTTGGTCAGCCGGGCATCCGCATTGCTGCCGCGCCGCCGGCGATGCGGCCCCGGGGTAAGTGCCCGGCTCACCTGCTGGCGGCGGTGGAGGAGGTCTTCGCCCCGGGCCTGGGCGAGCGGTGGGAGAACAACTGCGTGGGGGATCTCAGGTGCGGGCGGAATCTGGCGAAACCCGTGATCCGGGGGCTGGCCGATGCCGCCGTGGTTCCCCGCTGCATGACAGCCTGGCCATCGGTGCGAGGCAAGGTGGAAGTCATCCCCATCGCGGCCAGGTACATCCTGGCCATGAAGCAGTGCCGGGCGACGATCCCCCAGTGCTGCGGGATGCTGACCACCACGAAACAACCAGACCTGGCCCGGCACTTCGTTGCCGAGATGGCGGGGGACCTGGGTCGGAGCGTGTTCCCGGCCCATGGCTACCTGACCCTCGACGACCCGCAGGCGCGGGAACTCGCCGCTCTAATGACTGTCTTCGAGCCCAGTGACGCGGCCGGCTGGCAGGTGCACATGGCCAACGGGCTCTATCAGGACGGTGCGCCGAGAGCCGCCCTCAGGCGCTACCTCGTAGTCATCCACACCTTCGGGCCGAGCCAGTACGATGCGCAGGCGCGGTATTGGGCCGGGAGATGCCTGCAAGCGATGCAGCACGACGAAGCCGCACGTCTGCAGTGGCGACACCTGATCGCGCAATTCCCGCGGCGCGGGAAGCTGGAATGGGAGAGCAAGGTGCTGCACGTGGGCAAGCCGGTCCCGGGCGTCACGGGGTTACCCGATGAGCACTGGGTCGCGGCGGCGCGAGGGGCACTCTCTGCTCCTGCCGCCGCCGGGGAATTCGGCCCCGAGCACCGGCGGTTTCTGGCGGACCGCAGGCTCACACGCGAATCAGTAACCGAGGGGGACCCGCCCAAGAACGGCACGCGAAACCTACTGCTGGGCAAGGACTTGCTCGCAGCCGCGCAATACTCGGCCGCCATCCGCGACCTGCTGAAGGTGGCCACTCTCAACTACCCCAGTAAGCACATGCGTGAAGCTTGCTTCTGGTTGGGAGCGGCCGCCCATCTGAGTGGCCACCCCGATCTGGCCGCCGCGCATTGGGACGAGTTGGCCGGCGGGGACGACCAGTGGGCGAAGGCCGCAAGCCGGGCCCGGGCGCTGGTGACCTCGCCCACCACCGCGCCAACCGCTCCCGCCGCCGTCCAAATGCCTGAGTGGCAGCCTGCCTATGCCACTCACCCCGAGCGTGCCATGACCTACGCGATGGAGTTGTGGCGCCACCAGCTTCCCCTCTTCTGCTTCAAGGAGATGGCCAAGATCCTGGCGGGGATCTACGGGGAACCCGGCCACCTCGCGCCGATGGCCCGCTACCGCATGGGAGTCTGCTGCCTGGCGATGGGCAAGCCACAGGCTGCTCACAGCCAGTGGACGCTTGTGCAACGCTGTTACCCGGATCGCGGAAGCTGGGTGAAGCTCGCCCGGCAGGCACAGGCGCGCCTACCGGCAGCCCACCGCACAGACCTGCCGTTCGTCAGTAAGTACGCAACGGCCCGCGCGATCCAGCAGCTCAAGACGCCGCCCAGGCTCCCCTTCGCCCAGCGGTTCCGGGGCGCCGAAGACCTGTTTGACGCCGGCCTCCTGGATAGCGACCAGTGCCTGCTCGAGTACTGGAAGGTCATGACGGTCACCGACCCATCACAGAAGAAGAACCAGCGGCTGCGCCCCGCAGCGGAGTACAAGGCGGGGCTCTGCTGCCGGCTGTCGGGACGGGAAGAGGCAGCCCACCGGCACTTGCGGGCAGTGATCGAGAAGCACCCGGAGCATCCCGTTGCTCAACTCGCCACGGCGGCGCTTGCGGAGGCAGGTGGCTAGGATGCAACCAATCACGATCTGGCGCCGGGTGTCGCAAATCGCGTTCTTCGCAGTGACCGGGGAATGGCTGGCCATCGGCTGGCTGCGCTGTCCCTATGGCGTCCCCTTTGTGTCCTGCCCGAGTTGCCCCTCGACAGACTGCCCGGGCAAGTACCTGTTCATGCCCTTCCTGGTGATTGTGGCGGCCGGCAGTGTCCTGTTTGGCCGGGCATTCTGCGGCTGGGCCTGCCCGATGGGTCTCATCGAGGATGCTCTGGGGAGACTGCCGAAACCAGGCCGGCGCGCTCAGCGGCTCTGGGCCGGCACCGACCGCGTCCTCAAGTGGCTCAAGTGGCCTGTGCTGGCCCTGGTTGTCTGGGCCGTGTTCGCCTATAACTACGCGCCGCAAGGCCGCCCATACGAGTATGTCGTCCGCTCGCCTTCGGTCTTCAACCTCCAGTCCTACGAGCTCGCCTGGGCCCTGGGTGGCGGCGCCTACAAGATCCGGTTTGCACTGCTGATAGTGGCACTCGTGGGCGGCCTGGTGGTCTCACGCTTCTGGTGCCGCTACCTGTGCCCGCTAGGGGCTCTGCAAGCGGTGCCGGGCAAGCTTAGCGTGTTCACGCTCCGCAAGAACACGACCGCCTGCACCCGTTGCGGCGCGTACCCCCGGGACTGCATCCAGTACACCTCCCCGGACACCACGGACTGCGTGGTATGCGGTGACTGCGCCCAGGGGTGCCCGGTGAATGCCATCACGTTCGGGGCCAGATGGGGCTGTGCCACCACCTGCGAGCCGGCTCCCGGGGACACACCCTCCGCCTGAGGGGCGCGGCCGCTCGCGGGGCACCCGCGGCTCCCATCCAGCGTCGGCCCTGGCGCCGATTCAGGAGAGTGAGAGACCCGAGGGAACTGCCGCGCGAGCGGGCCGCGCTACGAGGCGCGAGCCGCACACGCATAGGCCGACCGCCCACGTCGCGGTCTTGTGTCCGACCCCTCCACGGGTTCACTGCCCGATCAGTAGTACACCACCCTCGGCTGCGGTTGGTAGATGGGGCGACCCCAGACGTCGTACCCCACGAGCACGTTGTCCCAGATGACACGCGTCTGCGGGGGCGGAGGTGGCGGGAACGGGGGCGGCGGCGGCGCCGTCTTCAGGATCTCGCCGATGATGATGCCCCCGATGACGCCTCCCAGGATGTTGCCCCAGCGGCTGCCATGCTCGCCGTGCCCGCCGTGCCCGCCTCGCCACGCATCCGGGCCGTGGCAACCGCCATGCCCTCCCCCACGGTGCCACCCCTGAGCAAAGCAGGACGACGCCGTGAGACCGAGGATCGTCACCAGACCGATGACCAGAGCGACCTTCTTCATCTTGAGCTCTCCCTTCTCTATGCGTCCGGCGCGCTTGTCGCAGCGTCTGCAGTTGCATTGGTGCAGCATCCCGCGGTTTTCTTCGCCCCGGCGAGCAGGGTTTCTGGGGGGAGGTCGGCCTCCCGTGACCGGTGAACCCGGTGGATGTCTGCCATGCTGCGTCGGACCGCAGGAGACGGGCCTCCGAGGCGATGTCATCCTGAGGAGCACATGCGGCTTCGCTGAAGCCGCAGCGACGAAGGATCTCCTCGCGCCGACTCGTGCTCTCTCCTGTGGCCGATCCTTCGCCAGAAGACCGCACAGCGGTCTGGGCTCAGGATGACAATCCCGCGACGAGCCGTGCAAGGCAGCGGCGCCGCACATCGTGTGACCACGGGAGGACCTGGCATGTACCTGCTCGGGCTTGCACTCGCCGTGTTGCTGCCGGCGCTCAGCCTGGCCGCCGACGACCGCTTCGAGGTCATGCTGTGGGTGGATCACCAGGACTGGGCTACGCCGACGGGGAGCCGCTTCTGGGACACGAACACGCCCCGGGGCCTCGAGGAGATCGTCGCGCACTGCCAGGAGGCCGGCGCCACGACCCTGTGTTGGCGCGGCTTCGGCGGCGGCCTCACCACATACGCCAGCGAGGTCGAGGAAGGCTGCTACCCGCAGCTTCTCGACAAGCGGCGGACCAGCGATCCGCTGGGATTCAACGGGGGCGTGCGCTACGGCGACCAGCACCCGGACATCCTCAAGACCGTGGCCGAGATCTGCCACCGGCGCGGGCTGAAGTGCCTCCTCTACTGGCCGATGGAGGACACCCACAACCTGATGGCCTTCCTCAGCCGGTACACGCTGGAGCATCCGGGCTTGTGGGACCAGCGCGCCGACGGCTACTCCTCCCCCGGGCGGCTCAGCCTGGCATTCCGCGAGGTCCGTGACTACAAGCTAGCGCTCGCGCGCGAGATGGTCGCACGGGGCGTGGATGGCTTCTTTCTGGACTACCGGCGGCAGAGCAATTGGGGGCCGGACTTCGGGTACGTGACGCCCTCCCTCGCGGCGTATGAGAAGGCTACCGGCCACGCGCCCGCGCCGGCGGCCGACGACTGGCTCCAGTTGCGCGCAGCGTACAACACCTGGCTGCTGCAGGAGCTGAAGGCCGTCGCGACCCGCGATGGGAAGCCGCTGGAGATCATCGCCTCGCCACCGACCATCTCCCCTGATCCCCACGAGCAGTTGCAGGCGAACTTCGTGGATTGGTCGACATGGGCTGAGCGGGGGCTGATCACCGGCCTCGCGCCGGGGACGCTGCCGTGGGATGCGGCCCGGCCCCTCCCCAGCATCGTTGAGCGGATGGACGCCGTCCGCGCGATCCTCGGCGGCCGCGCGAAGCTCTACTGGCCGATCCGTACGGGCTACGACTGGGGCACCGGGCTCAAGTCGCTCTCCAACCTGGTGGGTGGGCCGGTGCAGGGGACGCTGAGTACGGTCCTGCGGTTAGCATGGGAGAGCGGTGCCGCGGGGGTGCATGATGACACCTTCGACCCGGGCCTCGAGACCCCCGAATGGACTGCCACCTTGCGCAGCCGCATCAGCACTGACTTCCGGCAGCGCAATCGGCGGCCCGCTCCGGCACCGACAGTGGCCCGGCCCCCGAGCACGTACCGTCAGCCCGAGGAGGTGCCACTCACGCCGTCGCCGGTCCCTCCGGCGCTGGAGGATCGTGCGCCGGCCCGGCAGCTCACGCGCGGACCGGGGAATGACACCGAGGCGCGGTTCTCGCCGGATGGCGAGTGGGTGGCGTTCCAGTCGGACCGTGGCGGGCATGGCACCCGCCTGTGGCTCGCGCCCGTCGCCGGCGGGGAGCCCCGCCAGCTCACGGGAGCGCCCGCCGGCGAGGGCACCGTCTGCCACGACCTCTTCCCCACCTTCTCACCCGACGGCAAGACGGTTGCCTTCTGCTCGGACCGGACGGAGAGCGGCGCGGGCCGCTACTACCACCTCTACACCATGCCGGTGGCGGGCGGCCCGCCCGTGCCACTGACCGCCGGGAACGCCAACGACACGCTGCCATGCTACACCCCCGACAGTGCCAGGATCATCTTCACCAGCACCCGCGGGGCGGACCTCTACAACCGGTCGGACACGCTGTGGGAGGTGTCCGCGGCCGGCGGGAAGCCGCGGTCGCTCGGCCCGGTGAAGTATGCCCAGGTGCAGCCCTCGCTCTCAGCCGATGGGAGCCTGCTGGTCTTCACAGCGCTGGACGAGCTGGAGCGCACGAACTGGTATGCATGCGCGTCGCGTGGCGACCCGGGGTTGCGCCAACGGCTGACCTCGCCCCAGGAGTCGTGCTATGGCGCCGCGATCAACCCGGCGGGCACGGCCATCGCCTACACCTCGCCGGGCCCCGACCGCCAGCGCGGCTGGGACATCTGGGTCCGGGCGATGTACGACGACACGCTGATCCGCGTCACCAACTCCGCCGCCAATGACCGCAGCCCGGCGTGGTCTCCCGACGGCAAGCGGATCGTGTTCGAGAGCCAGCGGGACGGCACGTACCATCTGTACGCGGTGGATGTGTCGAACCTGGTGCTTCCGAAGCCCGCCGGCGCGGAGCCGTGGGCACAGGACGCGCCGGGCCGAGGCGGCATGGTCAACGGCGACAACGACCCGGAGCACACGCCGCTCTCGTGGGACACCGCGATACGCCCGGCGCTGGACTACATGAACCGCAGCTTCGGCTACCACCTGAGCCGGCGCACCCGCGTCGAGACCATCACCATCGTCAACGACATGCCCGCCCGTGGCGAGTGTCGCATCGACGCGGCCCATACCGAGGTCTACTACGGTGACTGCAACGGCGAGTTCACCCGCTACCGGGGGCCCATGGCCTTTGCCACGGCCCGGCGCGGCCCTGCGATCGTCATCACCCTCAGTGGCCTCGAGCTCGAGGCCACGGTGGTGAAGGTGCGCTTCGCGTACTCCGACACCCAGTACACCGCGGTCTGCAGCACCGCGGAGGGGGCGATCCTGATCAACGAGCATGCCGCCGTCCCCAAGTCACCGGCGACGCGTCTGTGGACGACGCTGCAGGGCAACAACCGCCTGCTCGACTGGCGCCCCACGCTGGGCACGTGGCAGGCCGAGGGGCACGAGCTGACGGCCACGGCGACCCCGGAGAGAGACCTCTACAGCGGCGAGGGGGCTCGCATCCTCCTACCCCAGCGGGTGGCGGGCGACTTCGACTTCGCCTGCCAGTTCCTGCTGCCGGACAACAGCACCGGAGCCGGCGGGCCGGTGGTCTACTTCGGCGCGCAGGAGGACGGAACGTGCCGGGCGCTCCGCTACGTCAACTACTGGGGCACCGCAACGCTCCAGAAGAAGACGCCCGGGCAGCCATGGGCCGAGCTGGGCGCCTCCGCCGGGCATGACGTAGCGATCGGGCAGTGGCATGACCTGTCCGTGCGCTGCAGGGGCGGCGCAGTGACCGCGACGCTGGACGGGGCTGTGGTGGCGCAGGGGAAGGATGACGCCTACACCGGCGGGGTGTTTGGGCTGGGCTGCCAGGTGCGGCAGGTGAAGTTCCGCAGCATCCGT
>CAZIWQ010000345.1:0-6870 GCA_964542355.1 uncultured Armatimonadia bacterium | reverse complement strand
CCGTCATCCGCCGTTGCTCCCCCTCCCCGTGGGGAGGGGGCTGGGGGGTAGGCCGCCGTCGTCTCTCGTACGGCACATGACCGCTACCCGGGCTATTCGCCGTGGTCAGGCGGACTCCTCATGTTGTGCTCCGCGCAGCGCCACCGCAACGCTGGTAGGAGACGAGCCGTGCTGCGGGGAACCTACCGCCGGCGAGTCCGCACATGCCGGGAGAGCCGGTGTCCGGCCGCTGTGGTCTCCTCAGCGCCCGCTTCTCACCGCGAGGCAAACCCAGGGGGCCATGCCGTGCGCAGCACCAGGACAAGGAGCGATGATGATGAGTGAGGCCGCACTCACGGCGGGTGTGGGGAAGGTGGACATCACCTGTCCGGAAGGAGAGCTTGCCTACGGTCTCTACCCGGAGAAGACGATGGCCCACATTCCCCCGCAGTACCGCGACATGAAGGTCGCGATCGATGATCCTCTCTTCGTGCGGGCGTTGGTGTTCGACGACGGTGAGGAGCAGGTCGTGCTCGTGACCCTGGATGTCTGTGCCGTCGGTGCCAGGTCAATCAGCCAGTTCATTCTCAACGACAGCCCCGACGACTTCATGCCCCGGTTGCGGCAGCGCGTCGAGGCGGAGCTGGGGATCCCCGGCTCGCGGGTGAGTGTGAGTGCGTCGCACACGCATCCCCCGGGCCGCCTGCTGTGTGACGACGAGGAGCAGATCGCCCGGACCGTCGCCGCCATCCGCCAGGCATTGGGCAGCATGACGCCGGTTACCCTCGGCGTGGGCGCCGGCCACGAGGACAGCCTGACGATCAACCGCACGTTCGTCATGAAGAACGGAACGGACTACTCGTGGCGCCCGGAGCCCCCCGGGGATGAGATCGAGCGCCTGCGCCCGATCGACCCGGAGATCGGCGTCATCCGGATTGACCGCCTGGATGGAAGCCCGTTCGCCGTGATCTATGACTTCGCCAGCCACCTGCTGGTCGGCTGCCGCAGAGGCAAGATCACCGCCGACTTCGCCGGCGTCACCTCAGGCTACCTGGAGCAGCATCTCGGAGGCGAGGTCGCGGCCGTCTTCCTGCAGGGCGCAAACGGGGACATCGTCGAAGCTTCGTACGATGACCGTGAGAACCCCCGCACCAAGTATGACTTCGGGAAGCGGCTGGGAGAGAGTGTCCTCGCGGCCTACCGGACCATCAAGACCGGGGCGGCAAGCATCCATGTCGCGACCCGGCATGTCGCGTTCCCCCTGCGAACCGACATCCCGGAAGCCGTGGCTGAGGTCCGTCGGGAGCAGGCCAGGCTGACGGCATCCATGCGCTACACGGGCCTGAACTTCAAGACCTTTCTGCCGCTCTACCTCAAGTACTCGCTCCACCCCGACTACCCCAACCACTCGCCACACCGCTACCTGCAGGCCGACAACTGCGGCGAGGATACCCTCCGTACGCTGGATGAACAGAACCGTGGCGCCATCGCCAAGTACCTCGCGAGCCTGCGGGCCATGGAGCTCATGGCCGTCAACGAGCTGAAGATCGCCACTCTCGAGAAGCACCAGGAGATCATCACGGATCTCGGGGGCACCACCGTGCCGGCGGAGATCAAGGGCATCCGGATTGGCGAGTGTGCGCTCGTCGCTGCGCCGATGGAGGTCCTCGCGGAGGTCGGCTTCAACGTCAAGCGGCGGTCCCCCTTCGCGCACACGTACATCGTCTCCAACTCGAACGGGTACCTGCACTACTCCCCGCCGGCCTCCTACTACGGCCGTGGCGGCTACGAGGCCACCGAATGCCTGCTGGCCCCGGAATGGGAACCGATCTTCATGGCCGCGGTGGAGGAGATCTTCGGCGCGCTGGGGGAAGCCTGAACAGCGGATACCCGGCCGTCCGCGTGCTCGCGCAGAGCCGCCGAACCGGGCCCGGGGAGCGATGGCCGGCGAGGTGGGATGCCCATGACCGCTGCCGCCGGGAGAAGACCCGTCAGGCAACGCGAGACAGCCCGGTAAGGGGCGTCGCCACTGCCGACGCCATCTCGTCAGGGAGGGAACGACCTGTGGACAGAGCACGCCGCGACGCAGTTGTGCGAGAGGCCCGCGAGCATGCCCGCTGGGATAGCGAGCCGATGCTGGGGGGCTGGTACACCGAAGCTGAAGTGGAGGCCGCGGTGAAGGCGATCCGCGACTCGATGGACTGGGCCGTGGGGTTCGGCTTCTTCTGCGATGAGATCGTGCAGTTCGAGGAGGCGTTTGCGGCCTACTGCGGCACGCGCTATGCCGTCTCGATCACCTCCGCGGGGGCCGGCCTCGACATGGCGATGATGGCGCTCGACCTCGAGCCGGGCGACGAGGTGATCAGCCCGGCCATCAACTTCTGGGCGGGGCACTATGCCATCATCGGCCAGGGCGGCAAGCTGGTGCTCGGCGAGGTGGACCCGACGACCTTCAACCTCGACCCCGCGGACGTGGAGCGACGCATCACCCCGCGCACCCGCGCGATCCTCGCCACTCACATGAACGGCCTCTCGGCACCGATGGACGAGCTGCGCGAGGTGGCCGAGCGCCATCCGCACCCGGTGCACGGCCCGGCGCAGGTGATCGGTGATGCCGCCCGCGCCTGCGGCGGTGGCTACCAGGGCACCCGCATCGGCAAGCGCGGCTGGATGACCGTGTTCAGCTTCCACACCATGAAGCTGATGACTACGCTGGGTGAGGGCGGGATGATCACGACCGATGACCCCGAGCTGTGCGAGCGGCTGCGTGCCATCCGCATGTGGGGCGCCGAGACCGACATGTGGGGCGGTAACTACAAGCTCACCAAGGTGCAGGCCGCAGTCGGGCTGGTCCAGCTCAGCCGCCTGGACGAGATGAACGGCATCCGGCGCCGGCACGCGCAGCAGCGCACGGCACTGTTGCAGGACGTGCCCCACCTCACACTGCCCCACGAGCCTCCCGGCTATGAGCACGTGTACTACCTGTATACCTGCCTGGTGCCGCGGGAGTGGGGCGGGGAGAAGCGCGACCGGCTGATGGCGATCTTGCACGAGGACTACGGGGTTGGCTGCCAGGTGCTCAACCCGCCGACGTACCAGCGGCGCCCGTTCGTGCGCGAGCACACGCGGGGGCAAGAGCTGCCGCTCTCGGAGGAGCTGGGCACCCGGCTGTTCTGCCCCGGGCTGCACCCGCTGATGTCCGAGGACGACAACGAGTTCATCGCCGCCGCGTTGGACGCCGCGGTCGAGCGGGTGGCCGCGGAGGGCTGAGAGCTACGCACCCAGATCGCTGCGTGGTCTTCTGGCACCCAGACGCCCCCCTGGCGGCGTGCGCCGTGTGCGCGCCGCCAGGGGGGCGCAATTCGGGGTCTGGGGCCCGTGGCCCCAGCGGGGTTTGGGGCGGAGCCCCAAGCGGTTGATGAATCGAGCGAGCTAGCGCTTCACCGTCCAGCTCGCCACTGCCGGCTCCCGGAACGGCCCGGCCCGCAGAGCCTCGATCTGCGCGTCGTCCAGCGACCCGTACCAGTACAGTGCCACCCCATTGGTCGGGTACTTGAGGAGTGCGTAGTCCACCAGCCGCGCCACCTGCTCCGCCGTCCGTGACACCACCTTGCCGTTCTGGTCGTTGTCGTAGTTCCCCAGCATCGGGACCATCCGCTCGGGGGCGACGGAGGTCGCGCGCGCCTCCTCGAACTTGCCGAAGCTGGGGCGCCAGTCGTAGTCCATCGCGTAGGCGATATCGATCAGGTCGCGCTCGAGCCAGATCCATTCGTTGCGTCCCTGGATGTTGAGCTGTGGCTTGGGCGCAGGATGGCCACATACGGAGACAAGAGCCCGGGGCCGCACCTGCCGCAGCTCCTCCCGCAGCGCGCGCACCAGCTCGGTCACCGCGCCCTCCTGGAACTCAAGCAGGCGCTGCTTCGCCTCCGGGGTGACCTTGCCCCCCTGCGTCTCGTCCATGCTCACCCCAAAGCGCTGCTGGTACGCCGCGCGGGCGAGCTCGCTGTACGAGACGCCCATGGTGCGGATGTAGTCGAGGTTGATCCCGTCCACCTCATAGTGCCGGGCGAGCTCGACCATCTCCTTGACGATGAGGGCGCGGTAGGCCGGGTCATGCAGGTCGTATGCCCCCGCCGGCACGCCCTGGGACGGGAACTCGGGATGCGGATCGGGCTTCCCGCGATACGCCACGCAGAACCATGGGTGCACCTCGATGCCCCGCGCGTGAGCCTTGCGGATCAGCTCGGCGAGCGGGTCCTTGCCGTCGGCGAAGTGCGCGGCGAAGCCCGGATCGACGGCCGTCATGTCTGAGCGGTACAGCGCCCCGCGCCCGTGCCACACGCAGGGCATGAAGGCGTTGAAGCCCGCGCGCGCGATGCGGTCGAGGAGCCGATCCTGCTCGGTGATGAACTTGCCCGACTCATCGAGGATCATGCGGCTCTGCAGCAGCCGCCCGGTACCATCGCGCCGTTCCGCACGCGGCAGTTGGCGGTCGCTCACCGGCACCTCGAACAGGGGAGGCGTCGGCCACGGCAGCCGTGTCGTGCTCGCACGCATCTTGGCAATCCGGATCGTCGCGGTGCCCTGTGTCGCCGGGAACACGTTCAGACGCAGCCGGTCGATCGCCTGCCAGCCTGTCGGCGTCCCCTCGACCCGCACGCCTCCCTGCCGATCGAGGACCACCTCGTTCCAGCCCTCCCTGGGCGCCGGCAACCCCTTGAGCAGGTACCACCCCGCACCACTGTGCAGGTAGATCGAGACCGACTGCACCGCGGCAGCGTTCGTCACGTGCAGCCGGAACGCGAAGGAAGGGTAGGCGGCAAGGTCTTCGGGGCCGAAGGCGGCATCCCAGTAGCAGCGCGGATAGTTCGGGTCAGCCAGTTTGAAGTCGCACTCGAACTCGTAGCCGGCACCGAACTCGGTCGTGACAGGCTTCGGCGCCCCCACCGCGGGATGCCCCGCGACCCAGCGCGTCGTTGTGTCTGTGATGAGCCCCTCGAGCTTTGGGGCGTCACCGTGGGCGCACGACATGATACTCCAGAGGGCCAGCAGGACAAGACACCGGTGCACACTCATGAGGTTGCTCCTCCCAATTCGTCGGGTCCCGGGACAGGTCTCGAGGGGCCACGGGGACTCCGCCTGACCGCGGAACAGGCTCACACTCGCAGTGCCACCTTCGCTGTCCGGACGAAGCATCCCTCTCGCGCGCCGTGGGGACGACAACGACAGACAGGATGAACGCCCCCAATTGTGAACGCCATAGTTGCCTCCCTCTGAGCACAAGTCGCGCAGGTAGTGGCGCGCCGCGCGACGAAGCTTCCCCCATATCACGTGTTCGGGGGAGACCACGCGCATGCTTGCCAGAGTCCACTCCGCCGCGATCATGGGCATCGATGCTTACGCCGTCGAGGTGGAGGTGGACATCACTCGGGGGATGCGCAAGTTCGATATCGTGGGCCTCCCCGATCCCGCGGTGCGTGAGAGCCGCGAGCGCGTGCAGGCGGCGATCCAGAACTCCGGCTTCGAGTTCCCCGGCGAGCAGATCGTGGTCAACCTCGCCCCCGCGGATGTCAAGAAAGCCGGCCCCTCGTTCGACCTGCCGATGGCGGTCGGCATTCTCGTCGCAAGTGGCCAGGTCAGCACCGATGACCTCGAGAATGCAGTGCTGGTCGGTGAGCTGTCGCTCGACGGCCTCCTGCGCGCGATCAGTGGCGCCCTCCCTGTCTCCCTCGGCGCAAAGTCCTGGGGCAAGCAGTGCGTGATCGTCCCGCCTGACAACGGCAAGGAAGCCGCGGTGGTGGATGACTTCGAGGTCTACACCGCCGACACGTTGTACGACTGCATCTGCCTGCTCGAGCAGGGGTTCATGGCCGACCCGGTCGTCGTCTCCCCGGAAGACCTCAACCTCGAGGTCCAGCCGTATGCGGTGGACTTCGCCGATGTGAAGGGCCAGGAGCACGTGAAGCGCGCACTGGAAGTGGCGGCCGCCGGCGGGCACAACGTCCTGATGATTGGGCCCCCGGGCTCGGGGAAGACGATGCTGGCCAAGCGCATGCCGGCGATCCTGCCGCGCATGATGCTCAGTGAGGCGTTGGAGGTGACGAAGCTGTACTCCATCGCCGGCCTGGTGCCGAAGAAGACGGCGCTGATGCGCGAGCGCCCGTTCCGCCACCCCCATCACACGGTGAGCACCGCCGGCCTCGCAGGGGGCGGCTCAATCCCGCAGCCGGGCGAGATCAGCCTCGCGCACAATGGCGTGCTGTTCCTCGACGAGCTCCCCGAGTTCAACTCCGCGGCGTTGGAGGTGCTCCGCCAGCCGCTGGAGGACGGCGAGGTCACGATCTCGCGCGCGCAGATGGCGCTCACGTTCCCCGCCAGCTTTCAGCTTATTGCCGCGATGAACCCGTGTCCCTGCGGGTTCTTCGGTGACCCGAAGAAGGGGTGCATCTGTGCCCCGGCGGCGGTGAGCAAGTACCAGAAGCGGATCAGCGGCCCGCTGCTGGACCGCATCGACATCCACATCGAGGTGCCGCGGCTGGCGCCGGATGAGCTGATGGAGCGCCAGCCGGGGGAGGCTTCGGCGGTGATCCAGGAACGAGTGTTACGCGCACGGGAGATGCAGCGGGCACGGCTGGCGGGCACTCCGTTCCGGCACAACGCCGACATGCCGTCGAAGGCGTTGGCGGACTTCTGCCCGCTGTCGAAGGAGTGCGAGGCGCTGCTGCGGACGGCGATCGACCAGTTCGCGTTGTCGGCGCGAGCGCATGATCGGATCATCAAGCTCGCGCGGACGATTGCGGACCTCGATGGCTCAGAGGCCATCGCCGTCCCGCACATCGCGGAGGCGGTGCAATACCGGAGCATGGACCGGAAGCTGTGGGGATAGGGGTG
>CAZIWQ010000344.1:0-6882 GCA_964542355.1 uncultured Armatimonadia bacterium | reverse complement strand
CCCCCCCGCCGACCGGGACGGTCGGCCTACGCGAGTGCGGCTCGTTCCTCGCCGCCGGCCCTCGTAGTCCGGCCCCTCCGCACGACCGCGCGCAACGGCTTCCCACGGCTGTAAGCTAGCGCCTATGGGGGTGAGTTGTGGGGGCTGGTGGGCTCGGCGGGCGGGTATCCGGAGGGGGCGTGCGCGGCGTGGGGCAGCTCCGGTTGCCGCACCGACTCGGGCATCGGCCGGGTCGCCGGAGAATCAGACGAGGGGAGCGGCGATCAGCCTCGCGGATCCCTGATCGCTACTCCCCTCAGAAACTGTCGAGAACGACAATGCGGGTCTACGTCGGACTGTCCCCTGCCCCGTGTTGCTGCGACAGAGGCGGGGGCCCGGAGTGGGTGTTGCCGCCGGGCCTCCGCGGAAGCGCCTGCGCTACTTGGTGGCCGTCGCGGTGTCGAAGGCGGTGCTGCTGCTGGAGACTGCGCCCTGGACCTTCCCACCGAAAGCGGTCCACACACCGATTGCGGCAACGACGAGCAGCGCGAGAAGCAGCGCGTACTCAACAGTGGTCAAACCCTCTTCGTCCTTCCAAAGAGCCTTTACCATCTCGGTCATTTGAGTGCCCTCCTGCTCCGTGCGGAGCGTGATGTGGGGAGTCTCTGCCGAGTACCGTTGAGCGATCTGCTTCCGCGAGAGGCCTTCGCCCGTAATGCTCAACGTTCGCGCGACTCGACGAGACCACTATATGGGTGGCTCTAGCGAGCCCTTGCAGCCGAAAGTATATTCAAGGTAGGCTCAAGAGTCAAGGGGGGGAGCCCGCAAATTTACTTTCTCGTAGTTCACTCAGCTTTTGCTCTCCCTTGGCTCTACTATACCACAAGGCGCGAATGGCCAAACACCTGTTTCTGATTAACCAAAGGGCACCCCTCGCCTCAGGAAAAAGGGTGCGCCCGGGCAACTGGACCCGGGCGCACGATTACTCAGTCAGGTCCCCACCTAGAAGAGCGGCCGAAAAGCCGTTCTGAGGCCGCGACGCTACGCTCAGAGGCTCGCAGAGGCCACTCACAGCCATCTTGGCGCTAGAGACCCGGCCGGAAGTGGCCTTTTCGGCCGGGTCTCCAGGGACGTCACGCGCACTGTCTGGGGGCGGGGGGAAGCCTCGCGGTCGCATCGCTACTTGGTGGCGGTCGCCGTGTCGAACGCGGTCGTGCTGCTGGAGACTGCGCCCTGGACCTTCCCGCCGAACGCCGTCCAGACGCCGATCGCGGCAACGACGAGCAGCGCGAGCAACAGCGCGTACTCAACAGTGGTCAAGCCCTCTTCGTCCGTCCAAAGCGCCTTCGCCATCTCGGTCATCTGAGTGCCCTCCTGCTCCGTGCGGAGCACGATGTCGGGGAGTCCTGCCGAGTCTCGCTGCGCGATCCGGTTCCGGCGGAAGCCCGGGGTCTGCGATGCCCAGCGTTCGCGCGACTCGACGAGACCACCGTGTGGGCGGCTCTAGCGAGCCCCACACCGGTAAGTGTATTCCGGGTACGCTCAAGAGTCAAGGGAGGAACTGTGAATGGGGTGATCTCTGAATGCGCCCGGGCAACCGGGCCCGGGCGCATCCTCAGTCTGTGACATCCCTGTGCAGGCCCGCAGGACTCCTCCACCAGCGTCGGAGTGTGCCCCGCGGCCTTCCCCTATGGCGTGGTCGTGGTGGCAGTCGCCGTGTCAAACGCGGCGGTGCTGCCGGTGACAGCCGCCTGGACTTTCGCCCCGAAGGCCGTCCAGACACCGATCGCCGCAACCACCAGCAGCGCCAACAGCAGTGCGTACTCGACCGTCGTCAGCCCGTCCTCGTCCTTGCGCAGATCGCACAGTGCCTGCAGCATGGTAGTGCCTCCCGATCTTCACGGATTGCCGTGGGGGCCTCGCGGGCGGCGGCCGGCGCTGTCACGCCGCCAGGCCCTCGCCACGAACCCCGTCACCAGCGCCACCCCCACGCTGACGAACGAGGGTACACCCCCGCTCGTCCCGTAGCTCTATGTACGCTCAGATTTTACTCAAGGTTTGCTCAGTTGTCAATAGCCAATTTCGGAACTTCTGCATGCTAATCCCAGTGCCCTCTTGGTATGTGCTTGGCACACCCCCCGCACCGCGGCTCTCGGTCGGCGCCCACAGTGGCGGCGAAGTGCCTCGCGCGCAAGACGAAGGAGCCTTGTCGCGTGCGCGGAACCATCTCCCCGCTGGCGGGTGATCTCACACCGACCCGATTGGCGAGGTGCTACCATGCGGCTCCACCATGTCCTCGTTCTCATGCCCGTGCTTATGGGTGGCAGCGTTTGTGCCCAGCCTGCGGACCTGCTGCTCTACGCCCCGTTCGACCGCAGCGCCGATGCCGCGATTGCGCGCGGGTCGGCGCAGAACCAGGGGGCCACGGGGCTGGCCTTTGTCGACGGCGTCCGCGGTCAGGCGGTGGTGCTCAGTGACGACTGCCGCTACGAGGTGGCCGGGAACTTCGGCGCACAGGAGGGGACGATCGGCGTGTGGCTACGTCCGCACTGGCAGGGCAGCGACCCGACCGCCCGCACGCTGTTCTGCCTCTATGGCCGGCGCGACCTCGCACACTCGTGGGCGGTCAATCGCTGGACCATCGACTGCAGCGCCGGCCGGTGCCGCTTCACGGTGTTCTCCGCGACGGCGGGGAAGACGTTCTCCGTCGCAGCACCGATCGGCGACTGGGAGCCGGGGAAGTGGCATCACGTCGCCGCCACGTGGCATGGTATCGGCACCGGCCGGCCCGACGGCGAGCTCAAGCTGTACCTGGACGGTACCCCCCGGGGCAGTCTGAGCGGCAAGCAGATCGACGTGGGGCCGACCGACGCCCTGATGGCCGCGGGACGCGACCAGGACGGCTCGCCCGACTACATCCAGGCCGACCTGGACGACCTGTTCATCTACGGTCGCGCCCTGTCACCCGCAGAGATCCGCGCCGGCGTGGCCGCTGTCATTGCCGGGGCGCCCGACGAGATACCTGCCGTCGCGGAGGTTACCCGGGCGGTGCCCGGCTGGTGGGATACGGCCTGGCCGCTGCGTGCCGAGGTGACCCTGCCCCACACGGACGCCGCGCGCAATGACGCGTTCGTCCAGTGTCCGCTCCGCCTGGCGGGGGACGTCAGCGCCCTGGGGGTGGCGGGGGTCGTCGACGAGGCCTCCGTGCGCGTGCTGGCGGGCCAGGGCGGCCCGCTCCCCGCACGCGTGCTCGACGGCACCATCGAGTGGCAAGCGCCGGGCTCGACACCCGCCGGCAGTGAGCGTAAGTTCTGGCTCTACTTCCGGACCGGGCACTACATCGTGACGCAGCCGCTCGTCTCGCAGCATGCGGCGACCGGGGCGCGGGCACCGGCGCCGCCGGCCGCGGCGCCGGACTATGCCACCGTGACGTACGGCAAGCCGTGGGACTTCGATGATGGGACGTTCGCGGGGATCGACCAATGGGGCAACAAGCCCGAGTACCTGCGCGACAGGCGCGTCGAGGGCGGGGTCCTGAAGATGGAAGTGAGCCAGGACCCGTGGTTCATCTGGGGCGACATGTGGGGCCAGGTGGCTGCGACCCGGAGCAAGGTGGCGATTGACCTGGAGCGCTTCCCGGTGCTGGAGCTGCGCGTGCGTCAGAGCGTGGAGCGGGCGAACTGGGAGCTATATGGCCGCCCCGGCACCGGCACGAGCCTGCTCCACCATGAGTTCCCCGTCATCGGCACGGGCTGGCAGCGCGTCCGCATCGACCTCCGCCAGGAGGCACGCTGGGACGGGGTGTTGAGCGCGTTCCGCATCGACCCGACCCGGGACGTCAACGCGCACGTGGAGATTGACTGGGTGCGCCTCGTCGCCCTGACGGCGGTGCAGCACGGGCGCGTGGAGTGCATCGGCAATCCGTCGGCGGTAGCCGCTCGGGTCGCGCTGCGGGCCCCCCGCTCACCACTCGTCGCCGGCAGCGCCTCCGACATCGCGGCGACGGTGACTGACGAGGCGGGCAAGCCGGTCAGCGGACAGGCACTGCGCGTGGAGCTGGGGCCCGGCTCCGGTGGTCGGCTGGAGCGATCCGACGCGACGCCTACCCTCGCACTGGGGCCGCGGGCGCGGCGCGGCCTCACCGACGGCGCCGGACGGCTCGTCGTGCGCTATGTGGCGAGCGAGCGAGCGGCCAGCCCGGCCGACACGCTCGTGGCGCGGACCGAATTCGTGACCGTGCCGGAGGCGCAGGTGGCGGTCGCCACCGTGGCCGGTGTGCCGCACCATTACCGTGTCGAGCCGGCCGCGGTCTGTGCGTTGCCGGCCACTCGTCTCCCCCTCGGGGTGAGCGCCCAGCTCGTCGACCAGTTTGACAACCCCGTCGCCGGCGTGCGAGCTCTCACATGGTCGACCGAGCAACCCGGGGTGGTCTTCGAGGCCGGGGCGGCGCTGGATGAGAGCGGGTGCGCGCGCGCCCGGTGGCGTGGGGAGGAGAGCCAGCGCTGGGTCTACTCCGTGACGGTGAAGGACGGGCAGGGGCTGACCGGACGCTCCGCGGCCATCTGCCTGCTGCCGACCCACCCCCGTTCCGACCCGATCGTGCTCGGCCCCACCGGGTACTTCCGCACGGGTCGTGACGGCCCGGCATGGCTCCCGCTCGGCGGCTTCTACGCCAACTGGGTCGGCCTGCCGGAGGGGGGCGAGGAGGGGCGCCGCCTCGTCTCGTTCGTCGATGCCACCGAGGAACAACTCGACCACTGGCTGGGCTACCTCGCCGGCCAGGGTGTCACCGCCTTGCGCTTCATGCTCCGCGCCCACACGCCCCGCGGCATGGAGCCGATGGACGTGATCGGGCGCGTCAACATGCCCCTGTTCGCGCGCGTGTTGCGGTACATGGACATGGCGCGCAAGTACCACCTCCGCTTCATGCTCACGATCCATGAGGACTACACGAAGCCGGCGTACTACAACCGGCAGGCGCTGGAGACGTTCTGTCTCCCGCAGTATGCGGGCGAGGACCTGGATCGGCTGCCTGCCTACCAGGCCCGGTTCGTGCGCGACCGCCGGCTGATCCGGACCATCGACCAGAAGTACACCGACCCCGATGTCATCGCCTGCCAGGACCGCTACACGCGTGAGCTGGTCGGCCTCCTGAAGGACAACCCTCAGCTCTTCGCGTGGGAGTTCGAGAATGAGATGGTGGACTGCCCGCGTGAGTGGGCGGACCACATGGCCGGGGTGATCCGGGCGGCGGATCCCGTGACGCCGATCTGTGCCAGCCACGGCGGTGGCGGGCTGCACACGGCCGACCCCCTGTGGTGGACCCACAAGACCAAGATCGACTTCTACACCTATCACCTCTACTCGCACCTGGGGTCCACCTCGCCGGCGATCGACTACGGAGCCGCGGTCGATGTTCTCACTTGCTATGGCCGGATGGCGGGGGTCTGCATGCTGGGGGAGTCCGCCGGGGACGAGTTCTCAGCCTACCCGCGCGAGCGCAACGCCGACCGCCGCTACCTGATGCGCGACATCATCTGGTTCAGCCTGGTCAACGGCAATCCGGGCTGCTTCTTCTGGAACGCACGGGGCATTGAGATCGAGCAGTTCCGGCTCGCGCGCAAGATCACCGCCGGCCTCAACTGGGCTACGTGGCAGCGCCGCAAGCCGTCGCTGGGCGTGACGGTCACTCACCCGTGGGAGACCGACAAGTTCTACCGCACACCGGAAGGCCTCGCCGCGTATGCGATGATGGGGCGCTATGCCCAACACTTCCTGACTGCCGGCGTCGACTTTGACTTCACGCTGGGGCCGGAGGGTTACGCGAAGACGGCATCGCTGGACGCGTTCGCGCCGCCGGGGGGAGGCGACGTGCTGCGGGTCGGCCCGGGCTGGCAGCTCCGCGCCAACATCCGCGAGGGGGGACGCGAGGGGCTCGCGTATGTCCGCAACTTCGGCGGCATCCGCCACTGGCAGGCCCCTCGAGTTGACATGTACGTGCGCGAGCGCAAGCCTGCGCCGCTCGTCGTGCATCTCGCACTACCGGGGCCCGGGCTCAGTGTGACCGCCACCGACCTGGATACGGGGCAGGAGCGCACGTTCACCATCACCCAGCAGGGCGATCTGGACCTGGGGGTGACCGATCACGACTGGGCCGTGGTGTGGCACCCGGCGCGGTAACGGCAGGGGTGTGGGGCGTGGGAACGGCGGGGGGCGTGCCGTGGCAGGAGCGGTCCCCTGACCGCGAGCCGTTTGCCGTTGCCGTCTGTCGTCTCTGCGCCGTGCCTTGCCGTGGTAGGAGCGGTCCCCTGACCGCGAGCCGTTTGCCGTCTGCCGTCGTCGTTTCTGCGCCGTGCCTTGCCGTGGTAGGAGCGCTCCCCTGACCGCGACCGTGCGGCGGAAGGCAACGGCGACGGCGCAGGACAACGGCAGGGCGCGCAGCGTAGGAGGAGCGGGCCGTGTGCGCCGCGTGTGGCGATTGGTGAGCGGCCCCCCATCGCGGTCAGGGGACCGCTCCTACCGCGGCCACGACGAACGGCCGACGGCGGCGCGCCATCCCGCATGTGCGGGACGCGCTCTACCACGGCCACGACACACGACGACGGCGGGGAAGGCATTCCCCGCCGTCGATGCTGTTCGGTCGTTCCCACACCCCAGATCCCTGCCGTTACGGTTGCACCGTCGCCCCTGACGTCACCGTCGCCCATTTGCCGGGCGTCCCCGCCGTGTAGCCCCCCGCCGTGTGCGTCAGCCCCACGAACGGCGCGGGACTGAGCCAGTTGCGCACCGTCGCCACCCCCGCGATCGTCCCCGTCTGGTACACCCGGTACAGGGCGTTCCCATTGAGGTACCAGCGCACCCGCAGCGAGTTCGCCCGCGTGCAGTTGAGGATGCTCGCCGTCT
>CAZIWQ010000343.1:0-6913 GCA_964542355.1 uncultured Armatimonadia bacterium | reverse complement strand
CGCCCTGCGGGCGGGACCACACGTGCTTCGCACGTGACGACACGACCTTCACGGCTCATGCGTGACGCGACACTAGGGCCCCGGCAGAGGGGCGTCAGTCGTCCAGCTCCACGGTGCGTACGGCCCTCCGGAGCACTGGAAGCGCGTGAGCATGCGGACCTTCTGCCACTTCGCATGGCCATCCGCGTAGGCCACATTGAGCCCGTCGTTGTGGACGTCGCGGATGCGCCCGCCGTACGGAGCCTGTGAGCTGGCAAAGAACGTGGGACCGTCGAAGACGCCCCATGTCGCCTCCAGCAGCATGACGGATCCGGCGACCCCATACTGCCAGCTCGACACTGCTGCGTCCGTGGCCCAGGAGTAGAACGTCGGCATCCCGTACGACCAGTCAGTGCCTCCCACCGCCTCGCCCGAGCTCGGGCAGTAGAAGCACTGGCGGTTCTTGACGTAGGGCTGGATGAGGTCTGACCAGTAGCGCCACGTGCCGTTCCACGGGGGCGGCGGCGGGCCGTCCCAGTAGGTCCCCGGGTACCTGCCGTCGTTGTCCTGCAGGTACATGATGCATGCCAGCCCGAGCTGCTTCATGTTCGACAGGCAACTTGCCTGGCGGGCCTTCTCACGAGCCCGGGCGAAGACAGGGAACAGGATCGCCGCCAGAATCGCGATGATCGCGATGACTACCAGGAGCTCGATCAGGGTAAAGCCACGTCGTGCCATGGCCTCCACGATCCCTTCTCGCGAAAGTGAGTGCTGCCAGCCACGGGCTGCGCCCTCCCGGGGAGAGCGGCCTCAGAACGGCTCCTCGGCCGCTCGCTCTGGCTATTCGCCACCGCAGTAGCGGCCTCCTGTGCCCCGGCCCGGGCCGCGTCACACCGGTCGGCGAGCCCCGCACCGGCCACGGCCGGCAGGGAGGGCGCCGTGCTTGCAGCGGCGAACGTCCGGCGCGCGGTTAGTGCGGTAGTGTGATCTGGTGCCCTCCCTGTCCATACCCTACCGTGCGACGCGCCCCGGAGGCGCCCGGAAGCGAGATGAGCGACGTGGCAGACACCAGGCACACCCAGTCGTACCAGTACCGCATTGCATTCGGGTGCTGGATCAATGACATGCGCAATGCAGCGCTGCCGCTCCAGCAATGGCCGGCCCCGCACTGTGACGAAGCCACAGTCGAGGGCGTGACGCGGACGCTCGACATCATGCGCGACGCAGGCTATGGCATCCTGGACAGCTTTGGGCTCTACGCGACCGGCGACTACCCGCCCGACATCGTCAGCGCCTTCGGCGACGCGGAGCGCAACGCGCGACTGGACGGGATCTTCGCGACGGCGGCCGCGCGCGGGATCCGGCTGTCCCTGCCGCTAGGGCTGATGACCTGGGGCTGGGACCGCATCATCGTCGAGGATCCCGAGGTGCGTGGCGTGGACCGAGACGGCAACCCGCACCCCCATGCCATGTGCGGCGCCAGGGAGAAGGCGTGGGCGTATGTGGAGAAGCTGCTGGACACAATGTTCTCGCGGCACGACTTCGGCGCCGTGCACCTGGAGTCGGCCGACCTCGGTTACTGCTCGTGCCCGGCATGTGCCGGCGCCGATGGCGCCGTCGGTTACAATGCGCGTCTCAACCAGCGCGCCGCCGACTACATCAAGGCTCAGCACCCGGAGGTGGTCGTCTACACCTGCCCGATTAGCTGGATCCCGTTTGAGCTGGACGCGACCGGCCACCAGCCGACCTTCACACCGGAGGACCTGCCGCACGTGCTCGAGCTCAGCCGGCACATCGACATCTTCATGGACCAGGGGCACCATGGGCGGAGCCTGAAGTGGGATGATGTCCCGCGACTGGAGTGCGCCTACGGAACCTCCGGCGGGTTGTGGGCCTACCACGGCTCGCGGCAGGACCGCCTCTCCTACTTCCTCCCCTACCCGCTGCGGGGCGGAAAGCACATCCAGGACCACTACGCTCACGGCACCCGCGCCTGCCTGTACTACCAGGGGCCAATGCTCAATCCTGCCGTGGAGATCAACAGTGCCTGCGTCGGGCGCATGATGTGTGATGTCAGCCGCGACCCGCGTGCGGTGCTGGCGGAGGTCATCGAGACGTACTACCGCCCGCGTGCGACCGGTGCCGCTGAGCGTCTCGCGGAGGTCTATGAGAGCCTGGAAGAGGCCTACTTCGGCCAGTGGGTCGCGGAGCGCTTCCGGGACGCGCACGGCTACGAGATGCCCGGCCAGTTCATAGTCGGGACGCTGGTCAACACCTCGCCGGATGCGGCGCTCCACCTTGCCGAGCCGTATCTGGATGCCGCCGGGCGCGCCTCGTACCGGCAGGCGCTACGGACCGCACTGGCCGACCTGGCCGCACTGGAGGGGGAGTTCGACGACGACGGCCGCCTCGCGCGCATGGCCCGCTGCCTGGCGATGACCCACCATCTGCTGGCGACCCTGATGCTGGGGCGTGGCGAGCCGTGGCGTGACTGAGCAGGAAGACGGGGCCTGGGGCGGAGCCCGCGTCGTTGTCGGCTCGGCGGCGCGGGGCGCCGCCGAGCCTCGGTGAACAGCATTGGGGCTAGCGCACGAAGCGGACGCGGCCGGCCTCCGGCACCAGCCAGGTGCAGCCGCCCGTCCCGCGCCACATCACCCACGGCTCATCCCCCTGCTTGCGGACCGCCAGGTTGAACGGGTAGCGCAGGTCCGCGTTCGGGGTGAACCCCAGAGACGCGAAGGGCACCCGCATCTCGGCCACCCACCGGTCGGGGCCGAGCACCCGGGCCGCGAACTGCACGTTCCGCCCGGCCTGGCGGGCGACCTCCGGCGATGCGCCCGCCTCCTCGCTGGACTGGAACGTGCCACCGGCGAAGCCGCGTAGCACGATGATCGGCGCTTTGGCGCCCAGTGCGGCATTGCTCAGCGAGACCTCGACGGCGTCATTGCCGCCCCAGGCGTCGTCCATCCCCATCGCCAGCTTCTTGTCCACGGCATTGTCGAAGGCGACATACAGCGCCTGATCATCCCACGCCAGCCAGGCGAGGGTGCGCAGCGTGCATTTTTCGCCGTCCACGCCCTCCTGCAGGATGAGAGCGGCGGCGGGGTCGAGGCCGCCCCACTCGGGTGGATCGAGCTTGCCGTCGACGGTGACGGCGGCGGCGAGGCGTCGGATGTCGCAGTTGGGTGCCGGCCCGGCCTTGCGGGCGGGCTTCGGCTTGGCGGCGGGGGGCAGGACATCCTGGCGCAAAGTGGAGGTGACCGGCCATGAGGCGCGGTCCTCACTGGCATAGAGGCCGATACGCCGGCGCGGGATGGGGTGGAAGCGGATCCTGGTGGCCGGCGAGCCCTTGGCCAGGCGGAAGTCGCCCGGTGGCGCCACGACGAACTGCGGATCGACGTCGATCAGGTTGTCCTCGAACTTCACGTAGGGCGCCGCCTTCGGCTCGGTCCACCCCCACTTGCCCCCCCAGCAGATGCTGCGGGACACCACGTTCCCCTTCGGGGCGAGCGGCTCATCCTCCAGCAGATTGAGCAGCTCGGGATAGCGCGTCGACCATGGCGGCTGCTTGTAGTTCAGGCCGATCAACTCCTGCGTGGCGGAGGGGCCCACCCCCTTCGCCCAGCCCAGCCCCCGGGCATCGATGCTGAACGCCTGCCCGCACTTGACGAACAGGTTGTTGCTCATCAGGTTGTCGCGCCCGCCCCCGATCAGGATGGCGTTGGCGACATCGTAGAAGATGTTGCTCGAGATGTCCGCGGAGGAGAAGCAGTCATCCAGGTAGACGCCGTGACAGCCGCGCCCCTCGAACCCATGGATGTTGTGCAGGTAGTTGTAGCGGATCTTGTGCCCCCGCATCGACCACGTCTCGTCCGGTGGCGAGGTGTAGATGGCCCCCGCGTCGTTGGACTGAAACACCGCACTGTGGATCTCGTTATACTCGATCGTCATGTCGTTGTCGGCAAACCCGATCGCGATGTGCGGCACGTTGTCGATGAGGTTGTGCGTGGCGCGACTGCCCACGCCCCGCAACGCAATGGCCTGCTGGTAGACCGGGTCCCAGCGCGAGGTGTGGTGGATGTGGTTGTTGTCGGCATAGTGCCCCGCGGGGGTCAGCGTCTTGCGGTCGCCGCCTTCGAGGTGGATGCCGCCCTGGCCGGTCTGGTAGATGTCACAGCCGACAACCCCGTGCTCAGTCCCGCCATTGACCTTGACCGCCCAGTTGCCCATGTTGCGGATCGTGCAGGCGACCACACGGACGTGGGAGCCGCCCTTGATGACGAACGCGGTGCCGCGCCCCGCCTCAACCAGCAGGCCCCGGAACGTGACATACGAGACGTCAGTCAGCCGTAGCGGGTCGCGCACGGTGGAGACCACTACCCGGGCGCGGGCGAGCGCCGCCGGCGGCCACAGGTAGAGCACACCACTGGCGCGATCCAGATACCACTCGCCGGGGCTGTCCAGCTCGGGCAGGACGTTCTCGGCATAGAACCACTGGTTCTTGCGGACACCGTAGGTACGTCCGGGGCGGGGCTGGAAGCTGAGGGTGTGCGCGGCGGGGTCGATCGTGCCCAGCGGCAGGCGCTCGTCGGCCCAGTCCCAGATCCAGAACCCGTGCAGCGAGATGCCCTGCTCGCCGACCCAGCGTTCCGGCCGCGGATCCTCACAGACGAACTTGCCGTCGGCGGTGTCGGACCGTCCGGACTTGGGTGCAGCGCCCTTGTCATCCAGCACGCCGGCGATCTTCATGTAGCCGCGATTGGGGTAGCGCGCCAGCGTCAGCGGCGTGTCCTGGAAGAACACCTCCAGGCCGGGGTCGGAGCGGTACGAGCCGGCCGAGTTGATGGCCTGCAGGTCGGTGACGCCAATCGCCTTCAGATCGGCGCAGCGCACCTTGCCTCGCGCGGCGGGGTCCAGCCGCGTGAGCACCGCGGGGTCAGTGACGGACTTCCAGCCCGCCACCGGCTTGCCCCCGACGAGCCGCACCTGGCCGGTGGCGGCCGCGCGGTACTCGATCGGGCAGGCGGCAGTCCCTGCATCCTCGGCGGTGAACTCCACCGGCGCCGACAGCTCGTAGGTGCCGGCGGCCAGCTCGACGACGATCCCGGCGGGCAGCGCACCATGCTTGAGCCGGCGGACCTCGTCCCGGGCGCGCTCGAGGGTCGCAAACGGCCGCTCGTGCGTGCCGGGATACGTGTCATTGCCGCCGGGCGCGACGTACAGCCTGACCTGCGCCGGCCACGCGCAGCCGCAGCCAAGCAGCAGGGCGAGATAGATGAGGTACCGGATCTCCATCGGGGGTCTCCTCCAGGTAGCGGGCGATGCCCGGCACACGGTGATAGCGAGATATAGATGATTCGCCATCGCCGTGCACTTCGCCTGCCCGTGTGATCCGGCGGCCTCAGTACAGCCTCGCGGTCACTGTTCCGGGCGGCGGGGGACAAACAGCGGTAGCAGGTGATGCGCGCAACAGACGCGAATACAGACCATTGCTCAACTGCGCATGGCCGCGCTTCTATCGCACCACGTGCTGTGCGCAACCGCGGCAGCGCCACGGGGGGAGTCTGTGAGGACGTACCTTGGGGCCGCGCATGGCGCGGCAATCACCGGATGACACCCAGGAGGTGCTTCGATGAGACGGCATGGCTTCACCCTGATTGAGCTGTTGGTTGTCATCGCGATCATCGCGATCCTGGCGGCGATCCTCTTCCCGGTCTTCGCCAGAGCACGAGAGAAGGCACGGCAGGCGAGCTGCATGTCGAACCTCAAGCAGTGGATGCTGGGGGCGCTGATGTACGCCCAGGACTACGACGAACGGCTACCCAAGCACGGGCAGGCGTGTTCGGGGGATCCGGCACTCGCCAGCGACCGCTGCCAGTGGGAGAAGATCCAGCCGTACATCAAGAACACGCAGATCTGGTACTGCCCCAGCGGCGCCGGGAACCTCCGCTACGGATGGAACATCGGCCTGCCCGACAACGGCGTCGGTCAGAAACTGGGCACGATCCCGTCTCCGTCGCAGACGGTGGTCATGGGCGATACCGCTTACTCCGGGCCGTTCATACACTGGCAGGTGCCCGGTAGCTGCCCCACCGGGCAGGGGATCACGAACCTGGGATGCCTCCCGGCGCGCCACAACGGGGGAGACAACATCGGCTTCGCCGATGGCCACGTCAAGTGGCTGGCGTACCAGTCAATGGTAGGAGCGGCGCAAGCCGGCGAGATCAAGTGGACACCGTAGCTACTGGCGTAGCGCCGGAACCGGTGCCAGGCGGGCATGGCCGGCTACGCGGGCGGCATCGGATCGAGGGGGGCACCGTCCCGCCAGCATCGCGTCTACTGGCGTAGCGCCGGAATCGGTGCCAGGCGGGCGCGGCCGGCTACGCGGGCGGCATCGGATCGAGGGGGGCACCGTCCCGCCGGTATCGCCGCCAGGCATCCGGGCGACCGGTTGGCCGCGCGGGCCGGCGGGCCCTCCACCGAGCGATCCGGCGATCGCACCGTGTCGACCTACGCGCGTGTTCGCGCACAATCCCACACCCGGAGGAGTCACACGAATGAGGCGAGAGGGCTTTACCCTAATCGAGCTGTTGGTTGTGATCGCGATCATTGCGATCCTCGCGGCGATCTTGTTCCCGGTGTTTGCCCGCGCCCGCGAGAAGGCGCGCCAGTCGTCATGCCAGTCGAACCTCAAGGAGATCGCGCTGGCGGCCTTGATGTACGCCCAGGACTATGACGACGTGATGGTGAAGTGCTATGAGTCGCACTACGAGAACGGAGCATGGTCCTATGGCCGACGCTGGTTCTATAGCAGCCCCACCAACGAGGGCATGCTGTACCCCTACATCAAGAACGCACAGCTCTTCGCCTGCCCCAGCGGCGGCGAGTACGGCGCCAACCGCAACGTCATCGTCAGCAGCCAGGGCTCGGGGAC
>CAZIWQ010000342.1:0-6956 GCA_964542355.1 uncultured Armatimonadia bacterium | reverse complement strand
GACGAAGGATCACATTCCGCATACAAGCGCCTCCGGCTGATGCTGATCCTTCGCCAGAAGACCGCTACGCGGTCTGGGCTCAGGATGACAGGCAGGCGGAACGACGCAGAAAACAGCGGCGTCGTCCCGGTCGGCAGGTCGTTGTCGAGCGAGACGCTCGACCTACGCGGTTGCGCCGCTACTCCACGCGAAACGCCACTACATCGTCCCACCAGATGGTGTCCTGCTCCGACCGCTGGCCATCGGCGGAGAGCAGGAGCACCAGCTTGCCGGCACCGTCGGGCACTACGCCCGCCCCGGCCACTAGCTCCCACTCGCCGACGGAGCTGGCGGTGCCCAGGAAGCGATCCAGCGACTCGGCATGCCACTTGCCCTCCGCGGTCTGCCAGCGGACGCGGACGGAGGCGGAGCCCTCGCCTTGCACCCGCCGCCACGCGGCCACCACGTAGCGCTCGCCGGGCGCTACCGGGAACGACTGGATCAGGCAGCCGGTCTTCACCCCCACCAGCGCTCCGGCGCCCGGGGCGGTGTGGCCCACCTCGCGATCCCACGTCGGCCGGCCCTTGGAGGCCCCGCTCTGCCAGAAGCTCCACCCCGGCGGCGCAGTCCCCTGCTTCCAGTCGGCGGGCTTGGCGCCCGCCGTCGCGGGAACGCTGGTGGCGGCGAAGTCACCGTTGAGCACCGCATTCTTGCGGTCGCCCGGTTCGCTCAGGACGCGCCGGGCATAGCCGGTGGGGTCGGCCGCCAGCGCCAGCGCCGCCTCGATCCCCGGCAGCTTCTGCGGCCAGCGGACCTTGTCGGAGGCCGGATGGGGGCTCGGCCACCAACTCGCCTGCTCCCCGTAGAGCCAGACATACTCGTCAGCGACTTCCAGCGCGCTGGCTACGTTCTCCGCGAGCCGCCGCACGGGCGTCTGCGTGCCCGGGTTGATGTACCACGGACTGGTGGGCGGGTTGACATAGGCGTCGAGGTAGACCCCGAAGCCCACCTGTACCTGCGCCCGGTATTTGTAGCGGTTCTCGGGCGAAACCAGCCGCTGACACTTGTTGCGGATCATGTTGGCCGCCGACAGGTACTCCGGGAGGCTGTTGAACCGGTAGGCCGTCTCGCAGCCATCCACGAACGTCATCGTCGGCTTCGCCGCATCCAGCCAGCCGTCGACAAACGACGGGAGCAGCCCGTACGCGTTCCCCGCCAACGCGCCGACAAGGTCGGCACGCTCGACGGCCTCCCGGTTCCCCGAGAGCAAGAAGAGCGCGAAGATGGTGGCTGCGGGGTATTCGTCGGCGACCGCGGTCATCAGCTCACGGCCGCGCCGGCGCGCCATCTCGCGGTACTGCGCGAAGGTATGCTGGGCGGTCTGTGCCTGCGCCGACCAGTCGAACGCCCGCCACGGGTCCTTGTAGGCTTCCGGGTCGAACATGATCCCCGCCAGCCCGCCCTCGCGAGCCACCCGCGCTGCGGTGCGCCAGTGGGCGACGATGTTCGCCCAGCCGGCATCGTCGAACCAGTCCACATCGCCGGGATTGGCGTTGAGCAGGAGGAAGCGGGAGCTGAGCTGCCGGGGCTGGACGGCCTTGAGGTCCTCCAGGATCTTCGCGACCACCTGCTCGTCCCACACCTCGCGGCTGAACGAGAACCACAGGTTGGGGGTGTTGCGCGGCCCGGCGAAGCGCACCGAGCACCCCTGGACTGGCGTCGTCTCCATCACGGCGAGGTTCGCGCGGAGGCGCTCCGCGTTGGGCATGTCCCACCCCACCGCGATCAGCTTCTTCTCCGGTACGTCGCCCTGCGCCCGGGCCGCGAGCCCCGGCACGAGCAGCCCTGCCAGCAGTCCGACGGTGATCAATGCACGCATCATGGCCTCCTGTGGTGTCACATCCAGCTACGGCTGTCGCAGCTCCACGTTGTCCACGTAGAGCACGGTCGCTTCGTGGCCAGGGGCCACGAACCCCACCCAGTCCAGCTTGCGGAACCCCGGCTCGCAGGGCAGGTTCGCGAAGACCACCGGCTGAGCCATGCCGGGAGCGCGCACACGCAGGTCGAAGTGCCCGGTGGCCTCCTCGCCCAGCGGCGCGGTCACCTCGAAGTGTACCCACTGGCCGACGGGCAGTCTGAGCAGCTCGCGGTCGCCGTGCACGAGTCGACCACCGGGCTGCACCATGACCGTGGGGCCGCGAACGAAGCCCTGTCCGTAGTCACGCCATTGGTAGTAGCAGGAGGTCTTCGCGTCGACCATCAGGTCGAAGCGCCCGACGATGCACCCCGCCACGAACTGAGTCCGGTAGTAGACATGCGGGTTGAAGGCGTACTGCTGGCCGGGCCCGTCCACAAGCTTGAGGCTATGCGTCCCGCCCGCCGCCTGCTCGTCGGTGACCCGCGCCGTGAACTTCGCGCTCTCCTCGACCGTGGTGGCCCCCGGCGTGGTGTCACCCACGCGGCAATCCTCGAAGTCCTCCAGGATCGGCGGCGGGGGCGGAGCGAAGTACGCGCTCGCTCCCACCAGGTCGGTCGCCCCCTCGGCAAAGGCCCGCGCCCGCACCGTCCCCGGCCCCCGCAGGATGAAGGGGCCATCGCAGCGCGAAGACTCGCGCGTCGGCTCGGAGCCGTCCAGGGTGTAGCGCACCTGAGCTCCCCGGTCGTCCACGGTGATGGTGATCTCGACCGGCCCGTGGAACTTGCCACCCTCGGGTGCGATCGTGGTGCGGATCAGCCGCCCGTAGTGGCGGGTCCGATAGGGTGGCTCCAGCCCGATCGCGGCGACGGACACCGGTGTCTGGATCCCGAGTGTCGGGGCCGGCGAGCCCTCGCGCAAGCGGAAGTCCGCCGCCCCGGCATCGACAAACTGCGGATCGGCCTGCACGCTGTGCTGCTCGATCCCATAGCCGCGCTGTTCGGCCAACAACGCTGTCGCCCAGTCCGGGTCCGCGGTGTTGAAGTACAGGTTGTAGTCCGCGAGAGTGCTGCGCAGCAGCGGCGCCGGGTCGCCCGGTCGCCGCCCGGCCCCCTCGAAGTACGGCTTCACGTCCGTACGGGTGGCATATAGGATGTTGCGCTCCACGCGCGAGCCCTGCGGGTCGCCGTAGGGGAACACGATGTAGCCCCGATGGTGTTGGTCGGGCCGCAGATCGACGAGGAGATTGCCCACGATGTCGTTGCGACCCTTGCTGATGACCCCCTCCGCGTATCCCCGCGTGCGGCACACGATGTTGCCCTCGATGGTCGTCCCGTGTTGGTCGTCATCGCAGCGGATCGCTGCGTTCATGTAGCGCCCGGAGCAGTCGTGGCAGTAGTTCTCACACACCCGGTTGCCCCCGCCGGTGCCGGAGATGTAGATGCAGTTCCCGTCGCCGAGTGCCTCCATCACGTGGTGGATGTCATTGCGTGCGATGACGTTGTTGCGGCCGTGCAGGTACGGCTCCCGCTCCTGCCAGGTGCGGGCGCGGCGCTCGGCACCCAGGATCGGGTCGAGCTCTTGCCAGCGCACAGTACGCGAGCATTCCGCTTTCCCTGACCGGTCCCAGCCAATCCGCCCGCTGACCACGAGGCCCGTATACGGCATGCTGTGCAGATGGTTGTGCGCGATCTGATTGCCCCCGCTCTGCCACACGAAGATGCCCGGGTAACCCAGATACAGCTCTCCGGTGTGGTGCAGATAGTTATTGACGACCGTGTTCCCGTGGCTGACGTCCTTGGTGCCGGGCCCGTAGCCGGCGAGCACGATCCCCGCGCCGCCCATCCGCTCGATGTGGTTGCCCACAATGCGCAGGTCGCGGCAGTGCAGGTCGCACCGGATGGCGGTATGGCTGCTGTGGGCGAAGTGGCAGTCCTCCACTGCGCAGTCTTCAGCCCCGCGAAAGCGCAGCAGTGCCGTCGGGCTGTCGAACACCTCCCAATCGTGCTGTAGCCCCCAGCCGGTGCCTCCGTGCCAGGGCAGCCGATCGCCCTGCGTGAAGGTCAGACCACGAAACACGAGCCCCCTAACGGGTGCGTCCGCCGGGCCCGCGTCGTCAATGCGCCCCTCGACGCGCACCAGCTCCGTCAGCACCGGTGCGACGATCCCCTCGCCGGGGCCATCCCCCGGGAGCCAGTAGTAGAGTAAGGCCCGGTCGGGGTCGAGCACCCACTCGCCCGGCTGGTCCAGGACCGCGATGACGTTCTCCACCCACGCCGCGGCACGGTCCGGCATCCCGTTGCGGCCCATGTTGTAGGTGGCGGGGACGGTAGTGGTCGCTGTCCCGGCGGCTTCATCCACCGCCGCCAGCGGCAGGAGGTTCATCGTCCAGTAGTAGCAGGGGACGATGGCCAGCTCGGCGTGGCGCAGGTCCGGCCAGTTCCGCAGCACCTGTCCCGCGAAATGCACCGTCTGCCGGTCCGGGCCGCCGGCGCCCGTGGCGGACTGCGTCGGCGAGAAGCCCTCCCCGCGCGCCCGCAGGAGACGGCGCTCACCGTCGTACAGCGTGCGGAACGGCCAGGCGGGGCGCTCGACACGCGTCGGCGACGCGGACGCATGCGCCGCCATCGCGTCCCGTACCGCCGACACATCGGCAACCCAGACCTCCCCGCGCGCCGTCTCCGGCAGTCCCGGTGGTGGGTCGCCCGGCCGCCGCCAGTTGCGGATCGGCAGCCCTGAGGTGAGGATGGGGGTCTCGCCCGGCGCGGCGGCGTAGGTCACGCTGTGGCCCGGGGCCGCGCCGTCCTCCAGCGAGAAGACCAGGGGCTCCTCCAGGCGGTAGACGCCGCCGCGCACCAGCACGGTGATGTCGCGATTCCGGTCGGCGGTCAGCAGCCGGCGCACGCAGTCGCGTGCGCCGCGAAGCGTCGCCAGCGGACGATCCGCCGCGCCGGGATTGGCGTCGTTGCCACCCGGCGCCAGGTACAGCTCCATCGACCGAGCGGGAGTCGCCAGCCCCACAAGGCCGCAACACAGCAGGCAGATCAGGCCGGCCATCGGCTTCCCCTCCAGGTTGAGGCGGGGGCCAGTATCATTCACCGGGAGCCCCGGGCCAACAGGCCGCTTGCGGACCTCCGTGGCGAGACGGCCGTGAGTGACTTCGGCGGCCCTCTGAGCGCAGCGTCACGGCCCCGGTGCGGCTCCTCGGCCGCGTCTCCCGGCCGGGCGCATGGCGGCGTTAGCTTCCGGGCCGACAGCGGTGGTACCTTCCACATGCGCGTGATGCGGGGAGGAGGCCTCGGCCACGAGGCGAAGCCACTGTTGCGGCGACAGGCTCACGGACGCCGGCCTTCGGGCGAACGCGATGCGATGAAGGGAGCCCTCCCTGTTGAAGCGTCCGAACATCGTCGTGATCATGTCCGACCAGCACAACCCGCATGTCATGCACTGCGCCGGCGACCCGTACGTCCAAACGCCGCACCTGGACCGTCTCGCCGCCACCGGCGTGAGCTTCTCACAAGCCTACTCGGCCGGGCCGCTATGTGTCCCCTCCCGGCTCACGTTCCTCACGAGCCGTTACCCCTCCGACATCGAGGTCTGGAAGAACAGCGCCGCCCTCCCCTCGTGCACGCCCACCTTCGCCCACCCGTTGGCCCTGGCCGGCTACGAGACCGTGCTGTGCGGGCGGATGCACTTCGTCGGTGCCGACCAGAACCACGGCTTCGCGCGCCGGCTCGTGGGCGATGTGAGCGGCGCTATGCGGGGCACGGGCGCGGACCTGTTCGAGGGCGTGTGGAGCCTCGCGGGCTGTGGGCAGCACCATGCCTCGCTCAAGGCCGACGCGGTCGGTCCCGGTGTCGCCACCTACGAAGTCTACGATCGGGCGGTCACGGCCCGCGCCTGCCAGAGCCTGCGCGAGTACGCCGACCGGGGCTGCGCGACGCCCTTCTGCATGGTCGTCGGGCTGCTGCTGCCGCACAACCCCTACGTCTGCCCGCCGGAGCTGTTCGAGCACTACCTGGCCACACTGCCGGACCCGGTGCTTGGCGCCCCGTCGGATGAGCACCCGGCCATGGCCTCGCTCCGGAGCACCCGCGATACCGAGACCATCACCATGGCGGAGGCGCGCCGCGCCCGGGCCGCCTACTACGGTCTGGTAACGGTGATGGACCATAGCGTCGGCACGATCATGGACACCCTCGACGCGACGGCGCTGGCGGGCGACACCGTGCTCGTCTATGTCTCCGACCACGGCGATCTCAATGGCGAGCACGGGATGTGGTGGAAGGACTGTTTCTACGAGGGCGCAGTGGGTGTGCCGATGCTGTGGTCGTGGCCGGGGAGATTCCGTGCCGGCGAGCGAGTGGATACCGTCGCCAGTCTGCTCGACGTCGGCCCGACGCTGGCGGAGCTGGCGGGGGCCGAGCCACTGCCCGAGCGTCGCGGCCACAGCCTCGCCGGCCTGCTTGCGCCGGAGGGCGCTGCCACGGACTTCCCCGCTGCCGCCTTTGCGGAAACCTATGCCCTCGGCCAGCGCCCCGCGCGCATGATCCGGACCGGGCGCTGGAAGCTCAATGCCTACCATGGCTACCCGGACCCGCAGCTCTTCGACATGCAGGCCGATCCGGGCGAGACGCACGACCTCGGGCGCGACCCCGCCTACGCGGACATTCGCGCTGAGCTGCTCGGCCGCGTGATGGATGGTTGGGATGGCGATGAGGTAGAGCGCCGCTGCCGGCTGCGGGTGGCGGAGCTCAATGTCACTGAGCGATGGCGCTCGCACGGCGGCGCGCAGTGCGCCGAAATCTGGGACATGCCCGCCGGCTGCAACAGCAACGCGGGGTCACATCTTTGATATTTGATATTGGCCCCTCGGACACAGCACAGGTCGGCCCCGCCGCCGTGGCGGTGTCGTGTCGTTGTAGGGCGGGTCCCGCAGGGCGGGAGCCCGCCGGTGTTGCCGTGCCGTGGCCGTTGCCGTCGTCGTCTGTTGGGCGCGGGCCTGTACCGCGCCGGTGTTGTCGTTCGTCGTTGTCGTGGCCGTGGTAGGAGCGGTCACCAG
>CAZIWQ010000341.1:1675-6965 GCA_964542355.1 uncultured Armatimonadia bacterium | reverse complement strand
AGCGGCGCCAGGCTGCCGTCGCTCTTCCGCCCCTTGCGGTCCGCGGGCGCGTCCTTCGTGAAGAACGCCATCGGCGCGGCGAGCACGATGATCAGCACGCCGAGCGCGCGCAAGGCCCCGCGCCAGCCCCACTCGCCGGCGAGCCAGTACGACAGCCACGGCACGAGCGCGCCGCCGATGCCGATGCCGAGGTACGCGAAGCCCATTGCCTTGCCGCGCCCCTCGCGGAACCACTGCGACAGCAGCACCTGGTTGGGCAGCGGCCCGCCGCACACGTACCCCAGCGCGTTGAAGAGGTAGAACGCGTAGAACATCCACAGCGACGACATCGCGCTCAGGCCCATCAGCGCGATGCCGGCCATGAGGATGCCGGCCAGCATCATCCGCCGCGGGCCGAACCGGTCGATGATCCACCCCGCGATGAACCCGAAGAGCGGCCCGATGACGAGCTTGCTCAGCGCGTTGCCCGACGTCACCTGCGTGCGCGACCACCCGAACTCGCGCACCATGAAGTCGTAGTAGAGCGGCAGCCCGTAGAGCGCGAGGCCGACGATGGAGAAGAGCGCCAGGAACGAGGTGGCGGCCACCTGGACCTGGTCGGCGCGGCGGACGTCGGTTGTCATGGCGAGGACCCCGGTCGGACGCACGTATCATCCCCGCGGATGCGGCGGGCCGCAAGCCCCGCGCGTTCTTGACGCCGGGCGCGAGCGGGAACTAGCCTAGCCGGACCATGCCGTTGCGCCGCGCCTCGTCTGTGGCCGTCAGTCGCTCTGCCGTCGCCGTGTCCCTGGTCGTGGGCCTGCTGGAGGGCTTCGCGCCCGCGGCTGCTTTCGCCCAGGATCCCCCGTCGCAAGCCGTGTCCTCCGCCGCGAACCCGTCCGGCCGCAAGTATCCGCTGCGCGTGTACCAGACCGTTCGACTCGAGGGGAAGGGCCCCTCCATCGACGGGCGCCTCGATGACGAGGCCTGGAGGCAGGGCGAATGGAGCGGCGGCTTCACTCAGCACATTCCGACCGAAGGCGCAGACCCGTCGCAGCGCACCGAGATGAAGATCCTGTACGACGACCGGAACATCTACTTCGCGATCCGGGCGTACGACGATCCCGCGAAGGTCCACCGCTACCCGGGGCGCCGCGACGACTTCGTGAACTACGCCGTCGACATCGTCGGCATCTGCTTCGACAGCTACAACAGCAAGCAGTCCGGTTTCGAGTTCGACCTCACGGCGGGCGGCGGCAAGATCGACCTCATCCTCGGCAACGGGGAGCACGAGTGGGACACCACCTGGGACGCCGTGTGGGACGGCAAGGTCGCCCACGACGAGCAGGGCTGGACGGCGGAGTTCCGGGTGCCGCTGAGCCAGTTGCGCTACGGGCCGCAGGACGAGCAGGTCTGGGGCATCCATGCCTGGCGCTGGATCGCGCGCAGCCAGGAAGAGGTCCAGTGGCAGCTCATCCCGAGGCAGAACACGGGCCGCATGCACCAGATCGGCGAGCTGCGCGGGATCCGCGGACTGCCCCGGTCGCGCCATATCGAGATCATGCCGCAGGTGCTCGCCAAGGCGAGTTCGGGACCGTCGGTCACCGCGGGCGGGACCGACGGGGCCGGCTCGGCGGGGCTCGACGCCAAGGTGGGCCTCACGTCCAACTTCACGCTCGACGCGACGGTGAATCCCGACTTCGGCCAGGTCGAAGCCGATCCTTCGGTGATGAACCTCACCGCTTACGAGACCTTCTACGAGGAGAAGCGTCCGTTCTTCCTCGAGGGGCGCAAGACGCTGACGTTCGACCTCGAGGACGAGGACCAGCTGTTCTACTCGCGCCGGATCGGCGAGGCCCCATCCTACCGGGTGCCGATGGGCCCGGGCGAATCCGTCAGCCTGCCCGAGAGCACGACGATCCTCGGCGCCTTCAAGGTCACCGGCCGGACCGAGGGCGGACTGTCCGTGGCCGCGCTCCAGGCGTTCACCCAGAAGGAGGCCGTGGGCGTCGCCGCGGCCTCGGGCGGCCGGAACGTCGTGGTCGAGCCGTTCGGCAGTTACTCGGTCGGGCGGGTCCACAAGGACTGGGACAAGGGCAACACGAGCCTGGGGGGCATGGTCACCTCGACACGCCGCTTGGTGTCCGAGCCGCACCTCGCGTACCTGCCGACCCAGGCGACGTCGGGCGGCGTGGACTTCACGCGGTACTTCGCGAACCGCGCCTGGGTGCTCGAGGCGAAGGGCGCCGCCTCCCGCGTCAGCGGTGACGCCGCCTCGATTCTGGCGCTGCAGCGGAACGCCGTGCACTACTACCAGCGGCCCGACGCCGATCACCTCGGCGTCGATCCCGCGCGCACCTCGCTCTCCGGCCACGGCGGCTCGGTGCGGTTCGGCCGGTCCGGCTCGAGCCGGTTGAGCGCATCCGCGACGTCGATCGTGATGGCCCGGGGCGGGTCGGGCAGGCGCAGCTCGGAGATCCCGGCGGCTGTCACCGGCTGGCCGTCGACGCGAATGCCCGTCACCACGGGCGGCTCCGTGTCGGCCAGGTTGAGGCCCTGCGGTGACTTCAGCGCGATGACCACCGGCCCGGGCAATCCCGCGGGGACGGTGAGCTGCGCCACGTGGACTTCCGCGTCATAGCGGCACGGGAGCACCTGGGCCCGTCCGCCCCCATCGCGGACGATCAACTCCGTGAGGGCGCCCGCCGCGGGCAAGCTCAACTGCACCTGTGCGCCCCGGTGGTCCATGCGCCAGGCCTGCGGCGCTACCCGGTGCAGGGCCGTGCTGTTGGTGATCCGGAAGCTGAAGCCGGGGCCGAAGTCAGCCACCTCCCAGCCCACCTTGCCGTCACCGTTCGTGTCTCGGAACACGGTCGCGAGGGGCGCGTCGCTCGTCAGCTTGATCCAGGCGGGGACGGGCTTCCAGAACCAGCGGGCCCGGGAGGGCATCAGCTTGCAGTCGTCAATCGCCACGGCCTGCGAGTGGTCCTCGTTCAGGAGCTGGTAACCGCTGAGGACCGGGCCGAAGTCATTGCTCCAGATCTCATTCTTGCCGAAGATGCGCCAGCGCGTGTCGGTGTGGAGCAGGTGCCGCTCGCCGTCGATGCTCGCGACAGCGCCCGTGCCGACCCGCGGGCTGATCTCGGTGAGCCGGATGCGGCTCCCCGTGCCCTGCGGGGCAATGGACGCGATCTCGTAGCAGGTGCTGTGGCGCGCGTTGGCGAGGATCATCCATTCGCCCGCGAGGGTCGTGCCGGCCGGCAGGGGCACATCGACATCCAGCGTGTTGGCGCGGTAGTCCACCGCCGTGACCTTGCCTCGCCACGCGGGGATGGTCTGAATGTCCAGCTCCCCGACGGTGAGCTTGCTTCCGCCGATGAGGAGCGCCTGCTGCACGCCCCGGTCGTCGCGGCGCACCATCGCGAAGCGGCCCTGGAACTGTCCGCCGCCCGGGAGCTTGACCGGCGTGTCGCCGGACTCGTCGGAGAGGAGCAAGTCGACCCCGGCGCTCGTCGTGACTTCGGCGGCCACCGGCACGGTCCCCCCGGTGACAGCGAGCCGCCGCACCTGTTGCACCCGGGGGCCGTCGGGGCAGGCCTCGACGACCGCGGCGAAGGCACTGCTGAGCTCGGCGGCCCCCCGGTGGCGGGCCAGCAGCCAGGTCATGGTCGGCGGGAGGTCCGCCTTCACGCGCGGGGACTCGTGCTCGGCCACGATCACCTCATCGGCGCACCCCGGGAGCATCGTCATCCGTAGCTCCGGATACGGCGGGTTGGCGCGCGACCGGAGCGTGAAGCTGCCTGCCGGTGTCCCGCGCCGGGGACGGGCCAGCCAGTTGAAGCCATTGCCGGCGGGGTACTCCCCGCCCTCCGCGACGGTCTCGCCCGCGAGGGTCCCCGGCGCCGGCGCCGACAGCTCCACGCCCGCGAGGTCCCACTGCGGCACCGGCGGGAGGTGAAAGCTCCAGTCGTGCTGCTTGCCGCCCCGCACGCGGAACACGTCGAACAGATACCCCCGCTGGGCCGACACGTCGACGAGGGCCGTCTCGCGCCGGTAGAGCTGTGTGCCGGGGAAGCAGCGCTCCGCCCGCGCCGATACCACCTGCACCCCCTCGCCGCCCTTGATGAAGTCGAGGTACCCGGCCATGTAGTCGGTCTCGCCCTTCTCGTCCACGAGCACCGAGTAGTGGCCGATGCTGTTTTGGGTGAACTGCTGGGCTTTGGCACCCCACTGATCCGGGTAGCCGAGCTCGGGGAGCATCGACTGCCAGCAATCGAAGAACTCGATGTTGAGGCGGTCATGGTGGCTGTGGCCGCCCGCGGGGCTGCCATAGTACAGCGCGACGCCGCGCGGCGTCTGCGGCCCACCGGACTCGAGGATCGCCAGCCCCATGCCGCCGAGGTTGCGCGTTCGGTTGCTCAATTGTGCGCCGTGCTGCTTGATGGCCGCCGCGAGCTCCGCGGTCCGGTCGGGGGTGTACGGGGCATAGCGCGGGCTCTTGAGGAGCGCCAGCGCCTGCGCGAACTTCGGGTCGCGGTAGTTCTCCCACGCCAGGTGGAGCATGGGGACGCTCCACACCCGCCCGGACCCCAGGACGCCACCGGCATCGCCAATCGAGGGCATGTGGCCGTCGGCCAGTGTCATGTCGATCCAGCAGCCGGCGATCTGTTTGAGGCGCGGGAAGCGCTGGAACAGGTCGTAGCCACATCGCTTCAGCCGTCCGGCGATCTCTACCAGCCGCTCAGCGACCGCCGACGAATACCCGACCGCCCCCTCGCACGGGAAGCCGTCGCGGTAGGTGCAGTTGAGGATCAGCTCCTCCAGCGAGTTGTCGCCCCCGTCGTTCACGATCCAGTCGATCGCCTGTTTGGTGGTGATGCCGTCGGCCGGGTCGTTGTTGTCCCACGCCAGCGCCCAGTCGGCGAAGGCCAGTTGGTGGTCGGCCTCGTTGGACCAGTAGTTGTCGGTGGTGAACTCCGTCTTGGCCACCGTCTGCATGAACCGCTGCTCGATCTGCTTGCGAGGCCCGAGGTCGGTCCTCGTCTTGATGAAGCTGCGGAGCGCCTCGTCGCCATCGTGCTTCAGGTAGGGGAACAGCCGGTCGTAGGCGGTGGACAGCGGGGTGACGACGGTCTGATTCTCCCAACACCAGGGGAGGATCATGCCACCGTCGGGGCCCTGGGCGCTCTGTTTCGCGAAGTCCATCTTGGGATACTGCTCGGCGAGGGCGCAAAACAGCACCGCCGCCCGGTGGGCATACTGCTCGTCACCGGTGGCGAAGTACGCATTCGCAAAGCCGGTGATGCCTTTG
>CAZIWQ010000341.1:0-1665 GCA_964542355.1 uncultured Armatimonadia bacterium | reverse complement strand
TACCAGCGCTGGTGGAAGACAAAGTAGCCAACGAAGAAGAAGCGGTTCCCCTTCGCGTCGACCCACCCGCCGCCGTCGTCCGCGTAAGGACCGGTCAGGAGGCTCTTGTCTTTCATGCCGCTCTTGAGGTAGGCCCCGAAGTCATTGCTGGGGTAGGTCTCGCCGCCGACGGGACACTTGACCTGCCAGGGCTTGTCGCCGCTATACAGCCAGGGGTAGAACCCGCCCCCGACGCGGAACAGCTCCTTGCCGTGGACGGGGCAGCCGACCTCGGTCGGCCCGAGGAACACCGCTCGCCGCATCGCTGCCAGGGGGACGTAGTCCCACAGCTCGGCATCGGTGGCGGACATCAGCTCGGGAGGGACCTGGGGCGTGCGGGAGAGCGTCGCGCGCAGCGCCTCGGCCTCCGGGGGCGTCAGGAGCGAGATGCCATCCTTGGCAAAGGCGGGCAGGGCCGTTAGCGCAATGAGCAGGACGGCCAGGGGGCAGCGGGACGTCAACCGGCCGGCGCGCCGGCGATCCGTGCCGTGGGCCAGCCGAAGCCGCTCGCGAGCAGCGCCGGGCTGCAGGGCCGAGCTTGCGGCGTGCTCTCTTGCCATTGCAGATCACTCCTCCACGAGCTCGGCGAGTTGCCTGGAGACCCGGCCGGAAAGGCCACTTCCGGCCGCTCTGCTAGCCCCCAATCCACCGACTCCCGGGTCTGTCGGCAAGTCCTGTTGGCGCGGCTGCCAGCCGCACCGGTCCCACATGCCCGGCGGCCCCTTGTGGGAGCGGCTTCCGGCCGCGATGGGTGTGGCTTCGACTTCGCGGGCGGTCTTTCCTCCGCGGGCCCGGGCAGGGAAACGGCGATGGGCGGAGTACATGGTTGGTGGCGCTGCCGCACGAATGCCGACAAGACGGGATGTCATCATCCGGTCAGTCGCAGACACGGAGGGATCGGAGATGCGCAGGCTAGTCGCGATCAGGGCTGGTGTGCTGCTGCTTGTCGTGTCGCTGCTGATGCTCGGGTGTGGTGGCGGCGGAGGCGGGGGAGGTACCGTGCAGGGGGCCTTTAGCTGCCGCATTGACGGTCAGGCGTTCACGGGGACCTTCAAGTGGTTCCGGACGGTGGACGGGAAGATCCAGGTCTGGGGCGTCACCCAGGACGAGATGCGCTACGTCGAGATCACCTTCAACCCGCCGACCGCGGTCCCGGCGACGGTCAGCCTGGTCGTGCCCGTGGCCACCGATTGGGCCATGTATGACACGAACTCTGAGGTGGGAGGCAACGGGACGGAGTATTACAGCTACACCGACGGCGGGGGCAGCGGCACGCTCACAATCACACGCTTTGATGCGGACCGCATCGAGGGCACGTTCAGCTTCCGGGCGTGCACGAATGGCAACACGGCGCAGGTGAACGTGACGGAGGGCGTGTTTGACGTACGAGCCGGCGGCCTGGCGGGGTGGTAGGGGGAGCGGCGAACGGCGGGGCGTAGGGTGTGGGATGTGGGGTGTGGGACGGTGCCGTTCTGTAGGGCGGGGGTTCATCCCCCGCCAGTGCGGCTCCCGCGACGGCGGCGGCGACCCGCCCTGCGGGATCGCCGCCCGACAGACGGCACGGCGACGGCACGGCGGCCTCCCCCCCGACCCCCTCCCCACGGGGAGGGGGAGGAACGGCAGAGG
>CAZIWQ010000340.1:0-6967 GCA_964542355.1 uncultured Armatimonadia bacterium | reverse complement strand
GCCAACGGCTGCGGGTCCCGCCCTGCGGGACCCGCGCTCCCAGGAACGGCTCGCAACAGGGGTATGCCGACAGGCCAATGCCCCCCGCCGTTTGCTACGTGCCCACGCTCCTATCTACCGACCAGGGAGGCCTCAGCGATGACACGCCAGAGCCCCGCATGCACCTCGATGAAGCCGGCGCTCCTGCTGGCCCTGCTCGCGGCCGTGCTCTCTCCCGCCTGGTGTCTGCCCCCGGGTCTCTTGTTCCACGTGTCCTTCGATAAGCTTACCCCCGATGCGGATTTCTCGCGGGGGGACGGCAAGTCCTCGCTCAAGGCCAGCCTCGAGCTCCGGAGCGCCGAGGGAGTGAAGGGGGCCGGGCTGCTCCAGCACCGTGACGAGCGCTGTAGCTATCCCATCGCCGGCAACTTCGACACCTCCCGGGGGACGTTCTCGATCTGGGTCAAGCCTCTGAGCTGGGATGGGCATGGCAAGAAGTTCCGCCACCTGCTCACCGCCACCCCGTCGACCGCGTACACGATGCTTGTCTACCTGTACCCGGTCGGGGATGAGGCCGTGTTCAACTACATCCGTGTCGGCACGAGCGCGCAGGACAGCGCGACGTGGCGCACCGGCGGGCCGGTGGATATCCTCAAGCGCAACGAGTGGACCCACGTCGTCACCACATGGGACAGCAAGGCCGTGCGGCTGTACGCCAACGGCAAGCGGATTGGCGAGGGGCTCGTCGCCAGCCCGCTCCCGAAGCTCGACAGCGGCCTCTTCACCCTCTGCCCGATCGACTTCTGGCACAACGCCCAGTGGGGTGACCCGGACGAGCAGACCATCTGCGACGAGGTGCGGGTCTTCGACCATGCCCTCAGTGATGATGAAGTGCTGGACCTGTATGCCGCGGATGTCCCCGGTGGGATGCAGGGCCTCGTTCCCTCCCTGGCCCTGAGCCTGCAGCCGGATTACGCCGGCAAGCGGATCTCCGTGACGATGCGGCCGGCGCACCTCGATGCCGGCTGGACGGCGCGCCTCCAGCGCGGGGCCGTCCGCACCGCAAAGGTCACCGACCCACGCGGCGCCGTCGTGTTCGATGGCAAGCTCACCGACGAGGGGGGAACCTTCGCAGTTCCCCTGCCGGAGTGGGTGGACGGGGAGTACGTGGCCACCGCCGAGGTGCAGGCGGAGGGGGAGGCGTTGCAGGCGCGCGCGACCCTCAGCAAGCCGCCGACACCGTGGCTGCCCGCCCGGCGCGACTGGCGCGCCACGCGCGTCCTCGAGCCATGGACGGCGCTGCAGCGCAGGGGGCAGACCATCCGCTACTGGAACGGGGAAGTCGAGCTGGCGGGGCCGTTCCCGACACGCTGGAGCGCGGCCGGCGGGCCGGTCCTGGCCGCCCCGCTCCGGCTGATCGGGGGCGCCACCTCCGCAACGTGGGAAGCCCCGCGCCTCGTCGAGGACAAGCCGTTCCGCACGACCACCGCCGGAACGGGGAAGCTCGGGGACCTGTCGATTGCCTACGAGTCGCTGATGGAGTTCGACGGCCTCGTCCGGGCCGACCTTACGCTGACACCCCCCGCCGGGGGCGTGAACCTCGAGGCCCTCGCCCTCGAGATCCCCGTGCCTGCCGAGGTCGCGGCGTTCTACCGCAACCCGACGTGCCAGCCATGGGACGGGAAGAGCCTCGACGAGAAGACCTTCCTCCCCTATGCGTGGCTGGGGAACGAGACACGCGGGTTGTCGTGGTTCGTCGAGTCCGCCGCCAACTGGCGGATCGGGGAGGGGCAGGCTGCGATGACGCTGCGCCGGGAGCGAGAGACGGTGATTGTCCGCCTGCAGCTCATCAGTGAGCCCACGCGCATCACAGGCCCGCTCACGTACACCGTCGGGTTCGAGGCGACGCCGGTGCGACCCCTCAACCCCGCCATGTATGACATTCGTTTCGCCTCGGGCCCGCAGTTCAAGGGCTCGACGACCTTCGTCTACGGCTGGGGTCAGCAGATCTCGGCGCTCAACGGCCGGCTGCTGGCCCACGACCCGGCGGGGCAACGGAAGCTGGTCGACGGCTGGCGGGCCACAGGCAAGGAGAGCCTGTCCTACACCTGCGCCCAGTGCACCGCCAACGTCTCGCCCGAGTACCTGTTCTTTGCCGACGAGTGGAACCAGCCCTACGGCGCCACCTTCGCCGGTTACAAGCGCTATCCGGACAACGCCCCCTATAGCATCGTCCCCGTCTGCCCGCGCAGCAGCTTCACCGACTTCCTGGTCTGGTGCGCCGGCGAGCACATCAAGCACGACTGGGGCGGGGGGATCTACACCGACATCGACGGGGCGACGCCCTGCGACAACGCGGCCCATGGCTGTGGCTACACCGATGCCTTCGGCAAGAGCGGTCGCACCTATGCGCTGTATGCTCACCGGGGCTTGTCGCGGCGCCTCTATGAGGCCTGCCACGACGCTCACAAGGCCTACTTCTCCCATGCGCACAGCCACTGGTATTCGGTGTTCAATGCCTTCAATGACGGCTGGTGCCCGGGCGAGCAGTACAGCAGCGGGGTGGTGGGCAAGCCGACGTTCTACATGGACGAGATCCCCGACCGCGTGTGGCGCAGTGAGTTCTACTCGGGGACGACCGGCGTGGCGACCTTCCTCCTGCCGCAGTTGGGCAGGTTGAGTAGCGAGGCGGCGACGAAGGACCGCGGCCCCAGCGAGGTCTGCGTCGTGGCGGCGATGGCCTACGGCGCCCCGCTATGGGCCGGCAGCATCAATCAGCAGGTGACCGAAGAGGTGTGGGCGGCCCAGCAGCAGTTCGGGATGGCCGGGGTGCGCTTCGTGCCGTTCTGGCAGCAGACCGAGCTCCTCTGCTCAGACCCCGCGATCCGCGTGAGCCTGTGGCAGAAGCCCGGCCGGTGGCTGGTAGTAGTGGCCAACTTCACCGGGCAGGATCGGCAAGTCGAGCTGCGCCCGGCCGCGGCGGTCAACTGGGCCGAGGTCAAGCCGGCGTGGAATGCACAGAGCCTCGTCTTTGCCGGTGGCGTGGCAAAGGTCACAGTACCCGCGAAGCGGGGGATGCTGCTGACTGTAGTGGCGGTCCAGGGCAGCGGCTAGTGGTACAACCGTGGCTCGTCCGCGCGTCGTTTGGAGGGGCCGGACTACGAGGGACTGCGGCGAGGAACGAGCCGCAGACGCGTAGGCCGACCGTCCCGGTCGGCGGGTCTGATCGTGGTCCACGCCTGAGGGTGGGTGCCGCGCGGTCGCGCTCGGGGGAGCGCTCCTACCACGCCAGACGGCACGGCCGCAAGACCTCGCGGCTCGGGCCGTTAGCTATCAGCTCATTCGCTATTCGCTATTCGCTGTCCGTTACCAGCTTCCCAGGGGGTGTTCCCATGCCAGAGCCGATTCGAGTCGCTGTCATTGGCGCGTCCGGGATGATGGGTCAGACGCGCCTCGAGAACTTCACCGCGGATCCTCGCTCCTGCGTGGTGGCGGCATGCGGCCGCGATAGGGCGAAGCTCGCCGAGACGGTCACCGATCCGCAGGTGCGCCTGGTGACTGAGGCGGACGAGGTCTACGCGGCCGCGGACGTGGACGCTGTCGCCGTCTGCCTGTTCAACCGCCGGCATGTCGACCATGTGCGGCGGGCGCTGGCGGCAGGCAAGCACGTGCTGTGCGAGTACCCCCTGGCCAACAGCCTGGCAGACTACGACGAGCTGACCGCTCTGGCACAGGAGAGGGGGGTCGTGCTGCACCACTCGCTGACGGTGCGCGCCGAGAGCCTGCACCTCACGCTGAAGGACGCGCTGTTCGGACTGGGCGACCCGCGCTGTGCCGTCTACCGCTACTACGGGGCCGGCGGCTGGTACGTGGAGCCGGCCCTGCGCGGGGAGATATTCTGCGCGCTCCACATCCACTTCATGGAGCAGTTCGTGGACCTGTTCGGCAAGCCGGAGGGCCTCGTCGCCCACGGCATCGAGGCCGACGGCAAGGTGTCCGCCATCGTGATGATGCAGTGGCCCGGCGGGCTGGTGGGAACGGTCGAGTTCTGCATGGGGTTCAGTGACCGGCCCGCGTACACCGGCACCATCGTCACGACGGATGGCTGGTGCGGCTTCGCACCAGACCCCGCGATGCGTGTCACCGTCGCGCAGGATGGCCAGGTGCGCCACGTGGAGGTCCCGCCCGACACCTCCAAGCTGGAGGACGCGGAGAGCTTTCTCGATGAGGTCCTGGGGACGGGGGGACCACAGTGCGACCTGGCTGTCGGCCGCGAAGCCATCGCCCGCTGCCTCGAATGCAGCCGCCAGGTGCCGACGCCCGGGATCGGTGATCTGTTGCCATGACGCACGTTGAGCGGGTGGTGCGCGCGATCCGGTTCCAATCACCGGATGCCCTCCCCCTGGAGATCCACGATGTCCCGCACCTGTACGATGCCTACGGGACGCTTGACCCCGCACTCGCCAGGCCGGCCGACTGCGTCGCGAGCTATGACTCCATCCGCGTCACCTATCACTGGAGCTTCGCCGCGGCGGGGCACAACGAGGTGGGGGAGCGGCTGCGGCGCGATGAGTGGGGCTGCCTGCAGCGCGTCCCTGCCGACCTGCGGACCGCCTACGAGGTTCTGGAGAAGCCGCTCGCCGACCCCCGCGCCATCGGTGACTACCGGTTCCCCGACCCGCAGGTGAGCGACCCGTTCTTCGCGCGCACGCAGGCGACCATTGCGCAGTACTACCCTGACCGCTTCGTGTGCGGCTACATCGACCCCGGTCCGCTTCTGGTGGCGTTCAACCTGATGGGCTACGAGGGCCTGCTCGTGCGATTGCACGACGATCTCGATCAGGTCCTGCGCGTGATGGGTGAGATCGTGAGCTACCAGAAGGGCCTCATCGACCGCTGGGCCGCGATTGGAGCTCACGCGGTAGCCATCATTGACGAGTTCGCCGGCACCGAGGGGCTGATGTTCTCGCCCGCCCTGTGGCGGCGGCACTTCGCCCCTCTGTACTCTGACCTGTTCGAGCACATCCGCGGCCGGGGGCTGATCGTCTCGTGCCTGTTCGATGGCGACATCCGCGCGATCCTCGATGACTACCTGGCGCTGCGGCCCGATGTGGTGGAGATCATGCAGCCGAACCTGGTGGGCATCGACACGTGGGGGGCGCGGCTGGGCGGCCGCATCGCCTGCAAGGCTTCGGTGGACATGATGACCACGCTGGCGGCGGGCACGCCGGACGAGTGCCGGGCGGAGGCGCGGCGACTGGTCGAGACCTGCCACACCCCGCGCGGTGGGTTCATGGGGATCTCGCTGCGCTGGCACCGACCCGAGTACCCCGCACGGAACGTCGAAGCGGTGGCCGACGCGTTCAGCGCGTACGGCCCCGGAGGGAGCTGCTGAGAGAGCCCATGCCCTACGATGCGATCGTGATCGGCGCCGGACACAACGGCCTCACCTGCGGGGCGTACCTGGCGAAGAGCGGGCTGCGAGTCCTCGTGCTGGAGCGGCGGGAGGTCATCGGCGGATGCTGTCCGACCGAGGAGGCCATCCCGGGCTGCCCCGGCTTCCGGATCAACCGCGGCGGAGTCGACCATCAGCATATCTGCTCCGGCCCGGTGCCCCGCGAGCTGGAGCTGGAGCGCCACGGTCTCGAGTACCTGTGGCATGAGCCGCTGTGGTTCTTCCCCTTCGATGACGGGGCAAGCTGGCTGGTGTGGCGCGATGTCGACAAGACGTGCCAGGAGCTCAGCGCGTTCGCGCCGGACGAAGTCGACAACTACCGCCGCTGGCACGAGTTCTGGGAGCACGCGCTGCACCTGCTGGAGGCCTTCGACACCGTGCCACCGCCCTCGCTGGCCGACATGATGCTGTCGACGGAGACTGCGGAGATGCAGGAGCTATGGCGGGCAATCCTCACCCCGCCGATCGTGTTCATCGACCGCTTCTTCCACGACCCGCGGCTGAAGGGGGCGATGGCCTGGTGGTCGGTGCAGACGGGTACGCCGCCGACGAAGCCGGGCTCGACGCTCGCGATGGGTCTCCAGTCGGGCAGCCACTTGTCCGGCAGCGCCCGCCCCAGGGGGGGCTCCGGTGCCCTGTGCGAGGCGCTCGCGCGCGTCATCACCGCCGCCGGCGGTGAGATCGCCACCGGCCGCCATGTCAGCAAGCTGCACCTGCAGGGCGGCCGCGTTGTCGCCGTCTCCACCCGGGACGGCGAGCGCTACGAGGCCACGAGGTGCGTGGTCTCCTCGCTCGACGCCAGGCGCGTGTTCCTCAACCTGCTGGACGAGGCAGACGTCCCTTCCGGCCTGCTGACGCGCGTCAACCAGATCTCGGTCACCAGTGCCTCACTGTTCAAGGTCGATCTGGCGCTGTCGCAGCGGCCGGTCTTCGACCGCTATGGCGGCCGCGAGGAGCAGACCATCGCCTCCCCGATCATCGCGCCTTCGCTATCCTATGTATATGACGGGTGGGTGGACATCATCGCGGGGAAGCCGTCGCGCGACCCCGGCCTGTGGTGTGCGTGCTGCACGGCGCTCGATCCCTCGCTGGCGCCGGCGGGGCAGCATACGCTGTGGCTGTCGCAGTTCGCCCCCTTCGAGCTCTCCGGCGGGGCCTCGTGGGATGACATCAAGGAGCAAGTCGCCGACCAGGTCGTGAGCACCTTCTGCAAGTACGCCCCCAACACGAAGAACGCGATCCTGGGGCGGCTGGTGACCACCCCGCTCGACTGGGAGCGGCTGACCGACAACCCGCGCGGGTGTGCGTGGCATGTGGACATGGAGATCCACCAGGCGTGGGGGCTACGGCCCTTGCCCGAGCTGGCGCGCTACCGGACACCGATCCCGAACCTGTACCTGACGGGGAGTGGGATGCATCCGGGCGGGGGAATCACAGGTCTGCCGGGCCGGAACGCCGCCCTGGAGGTGCTGCGGGACCTCGGCCACGGTGCCCCGCGCAAGGGGATCGTGTCACTGGTACGCGGGTGGTTGT
>CAZIWQ010000339.1:0-6972 GCA_964542355.1 uncultured Armatimonadia bacterium | reverse complement strand
AAGACCGCGCCGCGGTCTGGGCTCAGGATGACAGGACCGCCGGACGACGCGAAAAACAGCGCCGTCGTCCCGCACGACGCGCCTCCCCGCAGAGCGGGACGGCCGCCGCTGTTCTTCGCGTCGTGATGACAGTGTCGCGACCGGGCGCGGCCTTCCTCGCGCTGTCCGGGCACTACACAGGAGTGATGCCGAGTGAGCCTCCACCTCTTCGACGCCCATTGCTACGTCGGACGGTTCCGGCACTATCAGGCCGGCTACTTCCACTCCCGCGAGGACCTGCTCGCGGAGATGGACCACCTGGGCATCGCCGAAGCCCTGGTGTGCGACACGCTCTCGCGCGAGCTGGACCCCCGCGCCGGGAACCCGCGGGTGCTGACGACCTGTACCGAGCAACCGCGCCTGCATCCCGCGTGGTCGCTGGCGCCACCCGTGCAGTCGCTGCCGTGCCCGCTGGCGGAGCTCCCCGCACAGATGGCCGCCGCCGGGGTGCGGGCCGTCTGGCTGTTCCCGGGGCATTACCACTTCTCGCTGGCCGAGTGGAGCTTGCACCCGATCCTGGAGGCCCTGGAGCAGGCGCGGGTGCCGGTGTTTGTAGACCCCTCCCCGACGCTCCCGGGAGGGGGGCGCGACCTGACCGACTGGGATGCGATGGTGCGGCTGTGCCTCGACCACCCCGAGCTGGCTGTCATCGCCACCGAGGCGCGGATGTACTGGCCCAACCGCAAGTGGCTCACGGCCCTGGGGGCGGCGGCGAACCTGCACATCGAGCTCAGTCCGTTCTGGTCGTACCAGGGGATCGAGTTCGTGTGTCGCGAGTTTGGGGTGGAGCGCCTGGTGTTCGGGACGCGGCTTCCGCTGCGCGACGCGGCCGGTACCGTCGCCCAGCTCCAGTACGCCGAGGTGTCGGAGGACGAGCGGCGCGCCATCGCCGGCGACAACCTGCGTCGTCTGCTGGCGGGGGCGCTCCCGGGGCAGGCTGTCCGGCCGGAGCCGGTCGCGCCTCCCGCACCCCCGCCTGACGTGAGCCGGGGCCAGCTCTATGCGGCGGTCCGCGCCGCCGTCGAGCCGTTCGCGGGCGAGACCCTCGTCGACATTCACAGCCACAGCGGGATGGGCGCGCCGTACTTCCTGCCGGACTCCGAGCCGCCCGCGATCGTCCGCCAGCTCCGGCGCCATGGCTTCCGCAAGCTCGTGACCTTCGCCTTCACCGGCTGCCATGGCGACTGGACGTGGGGCAACGACTTCGCCGATCAGGCCATGCAGGACTTCCCCGATCTGATCCTGCCGCTGGCCGCAGTGAACCTGTGGGATGCCGGTGAGATGGTGGCCGAGATGCATCGCTGCTGCGATGAGATGGGGTTCTGGGGAGTGAAGCTGCATCCGTGGTGGAACGACTATCCGGAGTCCGGCCCGAACATCCGCCTGGCATGCGAGTTCTGCCACGAGCGCGGGCTGCTGCTGACCAATCACTCGTGGGGCCCGGCCTCGATCCTGGACACCTACGCGCGTGAGTTCCCCCACGCCCGTCTCATCACCGGGCACCTGGTGTCCGACGATGCCTACGCCGAGGTCGTCAATCGTCACCCGAACGTGTACGTGTGCACGTGCCTGCCGATCGCGCGACCGGACCTGGCCACGGCGCTCAGGAAGCTGGACCCGGACAAGGTGCTGTTCGGGTCCGATGTGCCGGACCTGCCGATCCCAATGGGCTTCGGGCCGATTCTCTACGCCCGCATCCCGGATGACTTGAAGCGCAAGATCATGGGGCTCAATGCACTGCGTCTGCTGGAGGAGGTCGCCCCGCACGTGCAACCGCCGCGCCGGCGGTCGTAGGCCGCCCGTCCCGACGCCGCTGTTTCCCGCGTCGTTCCGCCTGCCTGTCATCCTGAGCCCAGACCGCGCAGCGGTCTTCTGGCGAAGGATCAGCATCAGCCGAAGGCGCTTGCAGGCGGAATGTGATCCTTCGTCGCTGCGGCTTCTACGAAGCCGCATGCGCTCCTCAGCATGACAGTGACCAGCAAGCGCCTCACATCCCACGCTCCCATGCTCCCGCCGCTCACAGGTGAAGCGCGCAGGCATGGCGAACCCTGGACTAGCGTCTAGTTGCGGACAGCGGCGCGCCGGCACCGGGGGTGGCGCCAGCCTGGCAGACCCGAGGGAGTGGTCGCCGTGCTCAAGGAGTTCAAGGAGTTTGCGCTCAAGGGCAACGTGCTCGACCTGGCGGTCGCCGTCATCATTGGCGGCGCGTTCGGCAAGATCGTCAACTCGCTGGTCGAGGACGTGATCATGCCACCGATCGGTCTGCTGCTGGGGAAGGTGGACTTCTCCGATCTGTACATTAACCTCTCGGGGAAGGAGTGGGCCTCGCTGGATGCCGCCAAGGCCGCCGGGGCGCCGATCATCCGCTACGGCATCTTCCTGAACCAGACATTCACCTTCCTGGTGGTGGCGTTTGCGGTGTTCCTGCTCGTCAAGCAGGTCAACCGGTTCAAGCGCGCGCCGGAGCCAACGCCGACGACGCGCGAATGCCCCTTCTGCTGTTCCAGTGTCCCCAGGCAGGCGACGCGCTGCCCGCAGTGCACCTCGCCGCTGGAGGCCGTCACGGACTGAGCTCCGGCGCCGTGCGAGCCGACGGCGCGTGCCGCACCTGATCGTGTCACACCGGCATGCCGCGCCCGGCGGCTGCCCGGCGTCCGCCACGCGGCTGGTGCTGCTTGGTTGCCAATGCCGGGGGGCGGGAAGACGTCTGCGCTGTGTCCCATCATTACCGATAGGGGGCGTTGTACCATGAAGCGCGGATTCACACTGATCGAGCTACTCGTCGTCATTGCCATCATCGCGATCCTCGCAGCGATCCTGTTCCCGGTGTTCGCCCGAGCTCGCGAGAAGGCCCGCCAGAGTAGCTGCCTGAGCAACATCAAGCAGATCGCGCTCGGCGAGATGATGTACCTGCAGGACTATGACGAGGTGTTCCACAGTTGGTCCGAGGCAACCGCTGCCGGGACCCTCATCTACCCGTGCTGGCTGCTGCAGCCGTACATCAAGAACATCCAGGTGTTCGACTGCCCGTCGGCGAGCAACACCAGCGCCCCGCCCAATCCCGCCGCCGCCGACAACAGCCAGCGCGGCATGGCGGAGTATGGGTTCGCGTATGGCTATCTGCAGAACCAGCCCCAGGCACAGATTGAGAAGCCGGCGGAGACCATCATGTGGGCCGACGGGGGCGCAGCCTACATCTTCGCCCCCAGCTCGTGCACGACGGTGGCCGGCGGGCAGGACTGGCGGCGCAACGAGTGGCCGCCCCGCCACAATGAGGGGCTCAACGTCGCCTGGTGCGACGGCCACGGCAAGTGGATGAAGTACAACGCCATCGGTCTCCCGCCGCAGGGCGGCACGGGCGGCGACTACAACGACTACTACTTCTACGCGAAGAAGACCGGGGCCAGCCACTACCCTCAGCCCTGGTAGCCCCGGCCGCAGGGAGATCACGGGCGACTGGGCGGACGTGCGCGAGGTCTGCCAGGGCCTCCACAGGGCCCTGCAGACCCAGTCCAACCCCGATGGGAGCGTATCGCTGCGGATTGAGAAAGAGTGAAGGCATACGACGCGGAGGCTGCGGGAGCGATCGCCTGCACGGGATGTGGCACGCGGGCGCGCGGAGGCCAACGGCGCCCACGAGGCACACGGCTTCAGCCGGAACCGGCACCCCGTCAACCCGATTTGGGTGATAATGAGCATATGGGATGGGTATAATATTCATACTATCTATGGGCCGGCCCTACTGGAATCCTCTTGACAGAACAGGGGGGGAGGCTTTGGCGAACCGGACCCGTGAAGCGGCATCGCAGGGGCAGGGCCGGCGGGGTGCTCCCAGCAGTGACCCCCGCAGCGACACCGTGCAGTTGCCGCGCTGGGTGGTTGAGGCGGTGCTGAAGGAGGGGCTGAGCCTCTCGCGGATCCTGCTGGCACTTGCCCTCAGATCGCTGGATCTGCGGACAGGGGAGGTCGCGGCGAGCATTGCGGTCTCGTACACACGGCTCACGCAGGTGACGGGGCTATCCCGCACTGCGGTGATCAATGCGGTGAGGGTCGCGGAGACGAAGGGTTACCTCGAGCGGACAGCGCACGGCCGCTCGTGGGTCTACGAGCTCAAGGGATGGCCGGGAGATGCCGACAAGACAATGGGCAGGGACCGGAGTGGATGAACCTGATGGTGTTATTATCTGACCAGTACTGCGCCGGGCGGCATGGCGCAGGTGGGGTCTCGGTGTCGCATTGCGGAATAGGTCGCTATGCGCGGGGATAGCACAGGCAACGCTGCAAGGGCAGCGACCACGACGAGGCCTCGGCTGGCCAGGGGATTCGCCCGCACCCGACAACGCAGAAGGGAGATGCACCACATTGGGCGCCACGTGCGAAGTTGCGGAGCCCCGGGTCACGCGGGACCTTGCAGAGACGATCAAGTTGGCGGCCTCAGACCCAGGATCGGAGTCGGTTGCTGAGTTGCGTCGGCGGTACGGTGATGCGCGGGCCGAATGGCTCCTCGCGCAACACCGCGATGGGAACCGAGAGGTCGTCGCGAGGTTCCTCACCGACGCCGCGGCGCGGGGCGCGACGTACGACGGAGCTGCTGCCTCCAGGGAGGCGCGCACTGAGCTATGAAGGACCGGGTGCGGACGTGGCCCGACGTCCAGCGCCCCCAGGCCGATCTCGAGAGCGCCGTCGATCTCGAAGATGCGCGGTTCAGGCCCATCTACGACGTGCTCCGCCACACGTACCCGGGGGAGATGCGCGCGTTCCACGCAGGACGCGCGCCTTCGTTTGTGTGGCGCAGCGAGCAGGCGTTCGTGGAGGGGGGACCCGCCGCCGGCCGGGGCGAAGAGGGCGATCGGTGGGCGCTTGAGTACCACCTGTTCGAGCGGCAGAGCGCGACGCCCGCGCGGCCGCCATCCGAGGGCGCACCCGAGGACCTGGTCTACCGCGGCTGCGTCAAGGCCAGGCCCTTGAGCGGCAGAGGCATCAAGCCCCTCGCCGAGGCCTACCTCGTTGCCCCCGATCATATGCAGACGGCACCGTACCGGCTCCTCGCCCCGGATGTCTTCGCCCAAGCGTATGGCGACCTCGCCCCCTTCCCCTGCTATCCATATGCCCAGCCCTCACGAACCCATGGTGGCCATTGCGCGCAGGCCTGCCTCTGGGTGTGCACGATGCTGATGATGCGCTACGGCGCCTGCCCCATCGGCCCCTTCGAGTCTACGCTGCTGGCGAAGCTCAGACCCGGCGCGGAGCCCCCCGCGGAGCTGGAGGTCACCGGACTGACCTTCAGGGAGATGGTGGAGGTGCTGGCGACCCGGGACGTGGGATTGTCAGCGCTCCTGGAGGAGGTCCCTTTCAGCGCGAGCAAGCACATGACGGAAGGCGACCGGGAGAGTGAGTTGGCTGAGTGGTTCTTGTGCCGCCGGGTGCGCCCTGTACTCAACGCCGGGTTCCCCGTCATCCTCGGCGTCAACGCCTACGATCTGTATGCGGACGCCCTCCAGCACGAGCTGGCGCAGCAGGGCGGCGACGCGAAGGGTCGCCACGCCATTCCACTGATCGGCCAGAGGCGCAGCCCGGCGGTCGCCGAAGGCAAGTTCTCTCTCGTGGCGATGGACTCGAGCATGGGGCCCTTCATGGAACTGCACCTCGACCACGTGAAGAACCATCTGATGTGGGCGACCGAAGACGCAACAGTCGATGCAGACGCGGTGCCGACGTGCGCCGTGCCACCTGGCGATGAGCACGCTGTGCAGAAGGCGGCACTGGCCATCGCGGTGCTGCCGCACGGAGTGCGCACTCGTCTGGGCGCGATCCTCGACAACATGGAGAGCACGGCGTGGTCACCGCGCCTGTTGACCGACGCCACCCCCCTCGATGGCATCGAGTTGGTGCCGCGGAGTGGACTCTCGCGTGCGCTGCTGCGGCGCTTGCTTCCGGTTGGCGAGGAGCCCCCTTCCGCCACGGTGGTAAGAGACGCAGACGCGATGCTGGAGCGCCTCGGACGCAAGCTGCCGGACTACTGCTGGTGTTGCCCCACAGATCAGGGCGGCTGGCATTTCTACGATGCGACGCAGCCGGCTCCCCCAGACCCCAAGGAGATGGTGAACCGGCAGGTGGTGTCTGTCACGCATGGAGATAGGCACACGGCTGCGCACTTTCACCCAAGCTACACGGGACTGCCGCATGACATCCAGGTGTCGATCCGGCACGCCGAAGGCAACCGGCACGTACGCTCACTGGCCATCTCGCCGGCCGACCTCATCGAGCAGTTGCGCGAGCGACGGCCTCCGGCCACACCGGCCTCGCCGCACTCCGCGCGGGCACACCGACTGCCGATCGACGAGACCCGGGCGGTGGCGGCCATCACGTCGTACCGCATCGGCCACGCGCCCCGACGCTACGCATCCCTGTTCTGCGAACTGGCCGGCCATGGGATCCGCCACCTCGACGTGTTCTGCTACCCGCCGGGATGGGTCATTCCGCCAACGGGCACAGACCTGGCCAACGACCTGCGGCGAGCACTGGATGAGACGGGGCGGCGCGTCGGGTTCCGCCCCCAGATCCGTGCGATGACGACTGACTTCCCGGCCCTGGGTGACCGGTCCCGGGAGGGCGAGCAGACTGCGGTGGAGATGGCGCGGCTGGGCGATGTTGCGCGGGCAGCCGCCGAGCTCGGAGTTCCGTGTGTGCAACTGCGGGCCGGACACACCGTCAGACCCAAACATGCTCTGCACCAGCCGTCCGACGTCCCCGTCCTTGAGTGGCACAGCGCTAGCACCATGGTCGACGCTCTGCTGGATGCACTCGAGCGTGTGTGGGACTACCTGGGGTGGGCGACGCTCGAGCAAGTTGCTGTCGGCTGGGCCGTGGAGATCGAGCCCGGCAAGGACATGGTAGTGCGTGACCGGCACACCATGCACACTCTCGCGGACG
>CAZIWQ010000338.1:0-6980 GCA_964542355.1 uncultured Armatimonadia bacterium | reverse complement strand
TGCCGCTTCGCGGCCAATTGCTGGTTGTGCCGACCACCAGCATCATGCTTAACGCAGCCCTAGGCCAACAGCTCGTAGCGGCTGTAGTCCACCGCGCCAAACACCGGCCTGCCGCCGAGGCAGTCGCGCAGCGCATTGAGCGTCTGCTCGCCGATCTGATGATACCCGTAGAACCCCGCCCCCGACACATGCGGAGCGATGTAGACATTGTCCAGCATCCGGAATTCGCTGTAGCGGGGCAGGGGTTCCGGTGTCGTGACATCCAGGCAGACGTAGAGCTCGTCGCGCTTGCACTTCTCAATCAGGGCGTCGTGGTCCAGGCACGAGCCGCGCGAGGTGTTGACCAGCGTCGCCCCCGGCTTCATGCATGCGAGTTGCTCGGCGCCGATCATGTTGTCCGTCGTGGGGATGCTGGGCAGGTGGAGTGACACGTGATCCGAGCGCTCGAACAGCTCATTGAGCTCCGCCTTCTCGACGCCGAGCGCGGTCGCCTCCTCGGGCGACAGGTACGGGTCGTAGACGATGATGTGGAGTGGCCACGGCTGCAGGAGCCGGATGACCTCGCGTCCGACCTTGCTGGCGCCGACGATGCCCACGGTGCTCCCCTTGAGGAAGCGGGCGTTCCACCGTACTTTCGGATCCTTCCAGTCGCCGGTGCGCCGGAAGTAATCGTTGAAGTCGGGCCAGCGGTGCGTCGCCATCAGCAGCATCCCGACCGTGGACTCGGCCACGTTGTAAGCGATGGCGACATTCGCGCTGAAGAGCGTGATGTCGCGGGGGATCATGTAGCGGTCAATCACGTCGCGCGAGACGAGGCTCTTGATCGATCCGGCCGAGTGGGCGACCAGCTTGAGGGCGTCGGCCGCCTCGAACACCGCCGCGGTCAACGGCGGCGCCCCCCAGCCGGTGACGAGTACCTCGTAGCCCGCGATGCCCGCGGCGACCTGCTCGGTGGTGAGGTTGGCGCCCGTCTCGTTGACGGTCACATCGAACTCGGATAGCATCGCCTGGTAGTGGGCGGGGTCGAAGACGCGCTCCGTGTGGCTGGCGGGCTGGATGTACCAGACCTTCGTGCTGTCAGCGGTGGGGATGCTCATGGTATGATGGGGGGACCTCCGTGTGGAATGGGCCGGCGGGAGCGCACGCGCTCATTTCACCCTCCGACCGGCGATACCTCCTCCGGGGGCCGCGTAGGTCGAGCGTCCCGCTCGACAAGACCGCCGCGTAGGTCGAGCGTCCCGCTCGACAAGACCGCCGCGTAGGTCGAGCGTCCCGCTCGACGCGCCTCCCCGCCGACCGGGACGGTCGGCCTATTGGTCAGCGACGCCCCATCGCGGTCAGGGGACCGCCCCTACCAACGGTGACGGCGCGCGGCAGACGACTGCCATGCGCGGCGGAGGCCGCAGACACCAGGGGGGCGAAATGGCCCTCCGCCGTGACACCGACTGAACAGGTCGCGAGGTACGCACCATGGGACTGGACGTTGCCATCATGCTGGATCTGCTTGCTCTGTCGCTCATTCTGGGGCTGGTCGTGGGGCCGGGGAGTGGTCCGGCCCACGCGGAGGAGACGAGCGCACCCTTCCCCGGCACCAGGTCGCTCTACCACGGCTTCGACCGCTACGATTTCGTCGTTGACGGCTGCGGGGCGATCGTGGTGACCCCCCACTCGGCGGCGCCGGGGAAGCCGTGGATCTGGCGAGCGGAGTTCTTCGACCACCGGCCGGAGGCCGATCTGGCGTTGCTGGCGCGAGGCTTCCACCTGGTGTACCTCGCTGTCGGGAATACCTTTGGCTGCCCGGACGCGATGCGGCACTGGGACGCGTTCTACGCCCGGCTCACCGAGCAGTACGGTCTGTCGCGCAAGCCGGCGCTGGAGGGCCTGAGTCGGGGCGGCCTGTACTGCTACAACTGGGCCGCCGCCCACCCGACGCAAGTGGGCTGCGTGTATGGTGACGCGCCGGTGTGCGACTTCAAGAGCTGGCCCGGGGGGAAGGGGAAGGGTCCCGGCAGTCCGGCCGATTGGCTCAAGCTCATCGCCGACTATCACTTCGCCTCGGAGCAGGAGGCGCTGGCCTACGACAAGAACCCGGTGGACAACCTGCGTCCGCTGGCGGAGGCACACGTGCCCCTGTTGCATGTCTACGGGGATGCCGACCAGTCGGTACCGTGGGAGGAGAATACGGGGCTCGTGCGCGACCGCTATCGCGCGCTGGGTGGCAGCATCACCCTGATCTGCAAGCCCGGCGTCGGCCATCACCCGCATGCCCTCGATGACCCGACGCCGATTGTTGACTTCGTCCTCAAGCACACGGCCGGGGCCCCGCCGGCGCGTGAGGGCGAGCCCGCCACCGCACCGGCGCCGCAGTGATGCGCACCGGGCGACACCGGACCGGAGGGATTTGATGATGGAGCGTGCACTCGAGGTCGGCGCTGTGCTGCTGGCAGCGCTGGTCGTAGTGGCCCTGACCGGCTGTGGCGGGGGCGGGCGGCAGGCGCCGACGGTTCGCGTGCTGCAGGTACTCCACCTCGAGATGGTGCCCGGGGTGTCGGCCAACGATTACCGGTGGAAGGACATTGCCGGCAACGTCTACAGTGCCGAGTTCCAGACCGGGTTCTCCTACAGCGGGCAGCCGACGGTTAGTGTCACGCTGGAGGAGCTGGGGACGACCTTGCGCGGCTCCCTGAGCGCCGCGGGCCTGAAGCCGAACTTCGCCTATCAGGTGAAGCTTCTGGGCAAGCCGACGCGGGCATGGGGGACGGCAGGGGATGATTGGTCCAACGAGCGCATCGGGCGTCTGGGGCGCTGGTGGGCGGAGAGCGTCGGGAACGTCGATGATGCCTACTACGACGCCAACAAGGATCGCGAGACGATCTCGGGGTATCTAGTCTTCGACTTCATCCTGACTGACGAGCTCGGGAACGCGAACAAGCAGCTCAAACTGGACAGTAGCTACCACGTGCTGTGGAACACACGGCAGCGCAACCCGGGAGGCTACGACCGGCCGTCGCAGACGCGGACCCTCGCCTTCACCAGTCAGGGCTACCTGTCGCCCTTTCCGGTGGCGACGAGCGAGACAATCTACCCGGAGTGGGAGTCGGGCCGGCCGTCGCCGGGTGCCGCGCAGCTACCGAACGGGAGTTACCGGTGTGGCCTGCTGCTGACCGAGGAGAGCTTCCACGACGCACCCGACGGGGTCGGTCCGGGCGGTAGCTGGGCGTACGCCCTGTGGAACACCGGCCTGCACTTCAGCGTGGGCACCGGGCCGCTGCCTGACCTGGCGGTGTCGGCGCTGAAGGCGCCGGTGCTCGTACGCGCCCGGCGACCGACGCTGGTCACCGTGACGGTGTCCAACGTCGGGACGATCAATGTGGGGACGGCGGTCCTGACCCTGACAGACACCACCACCAATCAACTGGTGGGCTCCGTCACCATCAAGCAACTGCAGCCGCGACGCTGGAAGTCGGTCTCGGCGCGCTGGACCCCCGCCATCGCCGGGCGCCACCTGTTGACGGCGGAGGTCACCACGACGGCAGGGGACGGCAATCCTGCCAACAACGCGCGGACGGTGCAGGTTGACGTGCGCTAGCCTTGCCTCTACTCGTCGTCGCTGACGACCTCGCCACTGTAGTTGAGCTCCCACATCGGCTGCCGGCGGAACTCGTTGTGGAAGGTCTGCTGGATGCGGCCGGTCTTCTCCAGGTGCATCATGCAGGCGCGGATACAGCCGCGGGCGCCGCAGACGGCGAAGTAGCCGGTCGTGTCGAGCATGGTCTTGTAGTAGTCGACCAGCCGGCCACTGGGGAACTCCGGCGTCGCCCGCCACGTGCCGCCGGCGATGGTGTAGGCGAGCTTGTAGGCCTCCTCCTCCGTCATCTTCTGCTCGCGCACATTCAGCCGCAGGCCCGGGCAGTCCAGCGCCAGGAACGGCGACGCCTCCTTGTTGAGGCCGTGGTGCGTGAACGTGCACTTGCCCATGTCCACGTTGGCCCACTCGAACTTGACGCCCTCGATCTCGACCGTGATCGTGTCCCTGTCGCGGAGGTGCGGGATGCAGTGGCCGGGGCAGTCGGGAACGCACGACATGCAGCGGTCACAGACCCGCTGGTCTTCGGGGATGAGCGGATCGGGCTCGAGCTCGGCATCGGTGAGGATCATGCCGAGGCGCTGGCGAGGGCCGAACTGGCGAGTGAGGAAGACTTTGGACCATCCCATCTCGCCGACACCGGCGGCACAGCCGGCGATGCGGATGGCCATCTGGACGTCCGGGGCGACGGCGCCGGGTCGGAGGGGAGGGCGCGGCGCCTGCCCCTCGGGGACACCCGGGTAGCACGGCACCGCCTCAAACCCGTGATCCTCGATGAAGCACGCCGTGTCGTAGGTCCCCTTCGGCCGGAACCATGAGTTGAGACGGTTGTAGCCGTAGAAGGTATAGTTGCTCCACAGCGTGCCCTCCTCGATCCCCCGATAGACGCCGCGCGGGATGCGGCGGCCGGTGATGATCACCGACCGGCACTCCGGGAAGATCTCCGCCGGGTGCATGCGCTGCGGGGCGCCCACAAAGCGCTCGATATTGGCGACCCCGATCAGGTCGAGACCGGTTGTCAGGGCGTACTCTTTGAGGCGTGCGGAAGTCAACGTTGGCATCTCTGATGAGCACTCCATCCGTCTGGGGGGGCACACGACACGGCTGGCCGCGTGTGCCTCGCCGGCTGTTTCACAGCTAGAAGAGCGGCCGAGAAGTCGTTCTGAGGCCGCGACGCTACGCTCAGAGGCCCGCAGAAGGCACTCACAGCCGTCTCGCCGCTAGCGACCCGGCCGGAAGTGGCCCTCTCGGCCGGGTCTTTAGTGCGACGCATCGTCCGTCGCGGCGGGCTTGTTCGTCGGGCAGCCGCTGGCGCAGCCGCCGGTCTTCCACTTGATCGCGCACCCGAGCGGCATCGTGTCCGGGACGCTGACGGGCTTGCCCGCCAGCAGCTCGTCGAGGGCCGCCCGCAGGTCGTGGCGGGTCACCGCCCCGGGGTCATCGGCGTTGTCATCGATCCGGCCGTGATAGGCGATCAGCCCGCCCGCATCGACAACGAACACCTCCGGGGTGCGGGTGGCGCCATAGTCCATCGCCACCTGCTGGGTCTCGTCGTGCAGGTAGGGGAAAAGGAACCCCTTGGTCTGCGCCCGCAGCGACATGTTCTCAAAGCTGTCGGCCGGGTAGGTAACGGCATCGTTGGCGTTGATCGCCACGACGGCCACTCCCGCCGATTGGTAGTCGCGGTGCAGGGCGATGAGGCGGTCCTCGTACAGCAGCACGTAGGGGCAGTGGTTGCACGAGAAGACCACAACCAGCGCGGCCCGGTCAGCGAAGGTGTGCAGCGAGTAGCCGCGCCCGTCGGTGGCGGGTAGGTCGAATTCCGGCGCTTTGCTCCCGATGGCCAGTGCCATGGTCAGTCTCCCTTCCAGTACAGTCCGCAACAGCATGATCCGTAGGTGGCAATCTCCGTGTGATGGTCACGGCACGGGCAGACATTGCGCTTGTCGTGCTCGCGATCACCGGTCACGGGCTTGCAGGGGCAGTATGGCAGGCCGTGCTTGACCCAGTTGCGCGCCAGGCCCCGCACCAGGTTGCGCAACACGACGACGTCGGCGACGAGCCGATAGGGCCCGTGCTCGTCATAGGTGTGGACGAGCTTCTCGGCGCGCCGGACGGCCTCCGCCATCGACAGCTTGCCCCGTCGCCCGAACGGCCAGATCACAGTGGCTTCACCCCTCGCCGTCACGCTTGCGGAAGCCCTCGGGGTCGGCGCAGCCACCGCCCGTCGGTAGGCCCTCCAGGCAGACGTTCTGGCCGAGCTTATCCAGCCCCCACGGCTCGCGCTGGCGGAACGCCAGGCGGAAGGTGTCATCGACCTTCTTGCCGCGCTCGAGCATGTCGACACAGGAGCGGACGCAGACGGCGGCGATCCGGTCCGGCTTGCCGGAGGGGTGGTAGGCGTTCACGCGCGCGCCGTTGGGGCAGCGCTGGCACTGGCTGTAGTCGACCGCCGCGACCTCCATCGCCTTACCGGCGATGGTCACTGTCGTGGTCTTGTCGCCGTCGATCGCGCCGAGCGGGCAGGCGGCGATACACTGGCCGCAGCCACCGCAGACGGAGCGCTCGCACAGCGGGTCGGGATCGAGCGGCGCGTCGGTGAGGACGACCTGGAAGCGCTGGCGGGGGCCGAAGCGGGGGCTGAGGAACACCCCGTGGCGGCCGATCTCGCCGAGGCCGGCGGCGACTGCGGCATAATCCAGGTCGATATTGACGTTCGGCGCCGGCTGCCCGCGGCGGACGGCAATGCCCTGGGGGGGCATCTCGGGCGGGTAGCACATCACCGGCGTGGCCTCCCAGCCCTCGTTCTCGAGCCACTCCGCGGCCTCGTAGGTTGTCAGGGCCACGAACTGCTTGTCGAGCCATGAGTAGCCGAACAGCTCATAGATGTCGCGATTGGTGCCCTCCTCCCACCCGCGCAGGGTGCCGCGGGTGATGCGGCGGCCAATGACGACGACGGCCTGCGCGTCGGGGAAGATGGCCCGGGGATCGTTCTGCGGGGCGACGCCGGCAAAGCGTTCCAGCGGCGCGATGCCGACCAGGTCGGCGCCGCGGGTGCGACAGTAGGCCTTGAAGCGTGCGGTGAAGTCAGACAAGATGGGCACTCCTGCTGCGCGCTGCGCGTCCATAGTGACGGGCGGCGTGTCGGTGACTGCCCCGGAGGGACAGAGAGGTCCATGCGAGGATGCCACATTATAATGCGCCGTCCGCGGGCCGTCAAAGCCGGGCCGCCAGTAGGAGGAGCGGCGGAGGTGGAGAGCGAACTGACATGCAGACGCGGTCGCGGGACGGTCGCCGCGTAGGTCGAGCGTCTCGCTCGACAAGACCCGCCGACCGGGACGACGCCGCTGTTCTATGGCCAGCCCGTCGGCGTCCGCACGAACCGGGCCTCCGG
>CAZIWQ010000337.1:0-6999 GCA_964542355.1 uncultured Armatimonadia bacterium | reverse complement strand
TCTGCCGGCTGCGGATCCCAACTGAACTCCCCCGTCGTCTCGGTGGCGATGCAGGGCATGTTGCCGAAGTTCCAGCAGGTCATCATGCCACTGACGCCGCTCGCGCGCAGGGCCTGGTACTTCTGCGCGATCTTCTGCAGCGTCGGGAGATAGGGGACATCGGGGTTCTCGTGGGTGGTGCCGATCTGGATCTTGGCATAGACGGGCATGTTGCGGCTGCGCTGGAAGTCGGCGACACCGGTGAAGCGCGGCGACGGCCCGACCACCTTGATGCTGTACTCGTCATTGGTGTAGGCGAAGCCGCAGGCCTCGGTGGGCTTTCCGCGCTCGAAGTCACCCATCACGATGACGCCTTCGGGCAAGGCCTCCAGCACGCCCTGCTGCGGGTCCGGCTCCCACATCGCCCAGCTCCAGTTCCAGGCGATGATCTCCGCCTCGGGCTTGGCGGCGCGCGCGCCATCGCGGATGAGCCGGATGACCTCGCCCACGACCTCCTGCGGCGTGCGCTGCGAGCAGCGCGGGCACCCGGACACCTCGCCCCGGATGATATCCGGGTTCTCCGGGTCCCGACCGGTGTGCGACCAGCAGTGGCTGGGGTACTCGGACGCCGTGATCATCAGCACGCCGGCCAGCTCGGGGACGTGGGTGAAGATGTACTCGCTCGACTCGCGCAGGTAGGTCTTGATCTCCGGCGCGCTCGTGCACAGGTTGATCATCGGCTTGTAGGTGGAGGCGGCGCCCCGACACTGCGGGTAGCGCTGGAAGAACTCCTCGTGCTCGGCGATCCCCAGCGGCTCGTTGAGGTACAGGAACACGCTGATGCCATAGCGCGCGGCTCGTTGGCACAGGCTGCGCAGGCGCCCCAGGATGACGTCGGAGTTCTCGCCGAACTCCGGGAAGACACTGACCTTGGCGAAGTGGCGGAACGAGCCGCGTAGCCAGATGCCGTTGAAGCCGTGCTCGGCCAGACGCATGAGCAGGTTGTCGTGGTAGAACATGTCCGGCCCGGCATCCTCCTCGGCGTATGCGGGGTAGGCCATCCCGGGGGAGAACCAGTCGGCATTGTACGGATCGCCACGGTAGCCGGTCAGCTCATCGACGTAGAACGGGGAGAGGGGCGAGCGATGCACGCGGCGCTTGAAGATCGGCGTGCGCCGCTCCTCGCCGGTGGCGAGGATTGCCCCGCCGCGCTCGCGCATGCGGTTCTCGAGGCGGAACACGCCCTGCAGCACTCCCGCGGGCCCGGCGCCGATGACCTCGATCCCCTCCGCACCGACGTGCAGCAGGTGCGTCTCCGCATTGGCGTCGAGGGAAGGGTCCACCCGCAGGCGGATCGCCTGCTGCCCGGCGTCGGCGGCGAGTTGGCCTCCCAGCGCATCGGTCACGAAGTGGCGGAGGTGGTCGGCCGCCGCCTGCACGGTGTCCCCCTCGGCCTCGAGGACGATCCCCCAGCCGGCATCGAGGGTGATGTCACCGGCTCCGGCCGTGGCATCACTGCGGCGGAAGGACTCGCAGTAGGTGGGCGTGAGCAGGTCACGGGCAAAGGGCATCGTGTCGATGATCTTCATGGCTGGTGCTCCTTGGGGGGACGTCGTTGACGTTGGCCGTCTGTAGGGCGCGCACCTGTGGCGCGCCGAAGTCCATCGGGCAAGCGCGCGGCGAACGGCTTGACGGCAACACCGGCGCGGCACGGGTCCGCGCCCAACAGAGCGGCGAACGACAACACCGGCGCGGCACGGGTCCGCGCCCGACAGAACGGCGACAGCCAACGGCTGCGAGCGAGACGCTCGCGGTCCCAGGGAACGGCCCGGCAGAGACCAGTTGCGGGCTTCGTCGGCTAGTCCTGCCCGTACCCCATGGTAGTGTAGTAGGACAGGTTGGGTTGGCGGACATCGGCGCGGCCGATCTGCGCCACTACCGGCACCGGCGAGCGCAGGCGCAGGGCATACTGCCCGAACGGCACCTGGTAGTGGCGGTCGCCCACCGGCTTGTCCATGCGGAAGCACGTCACCCGCCGCGCCGGGGCCAGGAGCTTGATGCCAGTCTCGGGCTCGCGGTCGGAGAAGTAGACGTCCATCTCGATGTGCGCATCCTCGTCGCCGGTGTTGAGGACGATGAGGGATTCATGGCCCTCCAGCGGCAGGCCCTCGTCGCCAGCCGGGGGGAGGTCGCCATCAGGGAAGATCCAGGTCTTGCGGCCGTCGCCAGCGGTCATGGTACAGTCCTCCGTGTAGAAGAGCGGCCGGGAAGGCGTTCCCCGGCCGCGAAGCCACGCCAGCAGAGCCCGGCAGGGCACCCGGCCGGTCGTCGTGCCTCAAGGGGCGGCGAGACGTGGTGTCTTCGGCCGGCCCCCGGGGTTACTGCCAGTCCGCGGCCACCTGGCGCGCGGTGGTGAAGGTCGCGCCCTGTGCCAGCAGCCGGTCGACCAGCACGCCCAGTTGCTCGAGCGCATAGTCGCCGCAGTTCTTCACCAGGAACGGGTCGGGGATGGTCGTCCCCTCGCCGAAGTGGAACTCCCCCGCCATCGGGAGGAACTCCCACGGGTGGAAGTAGAAGCACAGGATGGCGGGCACGTCACGCGCGGCGACGTAGCCGATGTAGTTGTTGATGTGAACCATCAGGCTGTCGGCATTCTCCGTCCGCCACAGGGGCCACTGGTCCCGGTCGCGGTGGTACTGGTCGGTGCTCTCCACCGTCATGTCGGCGAAGATCGGGATCTCGATGAGCGTCGAGTCGCCGGTCTTGGTCCAGTCCTCACGGGAGGGGTGGTAGGGCACGAGCTGGTCCTCATAGAAGTACATCGGGTACGAGGCGTCGCAGACGTACCCGAGCTTCTCGAGGCCGTTGACGACCGCGGTGGAGCTCCACAGGCGCGGGCAGCGGAACGAGATCGGCTGCTCGCCGAGGGCGGCCGCGACCGCCTCGGTAGCGCGCTGCAGGCGCAGCGGCACCTCCTCGGGGAGGAGCGGATAGACCCCGGGGATATCGAACAGCGGATCGCCGACGGTCTCATGGTAGAGCGAATGGGCGCCGACCTCATGGCCGGCGGCGGCGATGTCCTTCACCAGGGCCGGGTCCACGCCCGCGGCCTCCCCGGTGAAGAAGAACGTTGCCTTCGCCCCCCGCGTCGCCAGGAGATCGAGCAGCTTGGGGGTGCCGTGTTTGAGGCCTTCGTAGTAGGGCGTCCAGCTCCCCACGTCGGTCTCCATGTCGAAGCCGAACACAACAGTGGTCTCAGTCATTGCGGGTCACTTCTTCCATCGAGGCGGTCTGTGTCGAGCCGTGCACGACGGACATGCCGTACGCCGTGGTAGGAGCGCTCCCCAGAGCGCGACGGGGCGGCGACCACCGTCGCCATCCCGCCGCACCATGCGGCCCTCTCCTGCCACGGATGCGCTCCGCCGTTGTCGTCCGCCGTCCCGCCCGCCTTCCGCCGCGCGGTCGCGCTCGGGGGAGCGCTCCTACCACGGCAACGACGACCGGCGACGGGGTCCCGCGTATGCGGGTCCCCGTCCAACAGCGGGGCGACAAACGGGCGGCCGCCTACAGCTCCAGCACCTCGTTGTACTTGTCCGACAGCCACTCCACGCCGGTCTTGGTGACGCGGGCGCCGTTCTCCCACCGCAGGCCGAAGCCCTTGGTGTACAGGAACGTATCGACCTGGAAGACCATGTTCTCCTGCAGGTCGTACTTCGAGCTGGACTCCATCCACGGCCGCTCGACTTCCATCAGGCCGATCGCGTGGCAGGGGCCGTAGAGCAGGTAGTCGCCATAGCCGCGGGCCTTGACGAACTCCTCGAACTTGATCACGACGTCGGCGGCGGGGACACCGGCCTTCATCATGTCCGCGGTCATGTAGTGGGCTTCGAGGCCGAACTCGACGAGCTCGCGCATCTTGGCGGGCATCTTGCCGAAGCACACCGGGCGGCCGACGCTGGAGGAATAGCCGCCGACGAGGGCGCCGATGTTGAGCTGGATCAGCTCGCCGGCCTTGAGCACTTTGGGGCTGGGGCGGCCGATGGCATGGGTGCTGTTGGGGCCGCTGAGCACGTACGTGGGATGGCCCTCGTACTCGGCGCCGTTGGCATACAGGGCGGCCTGGGCGAGGCCCACGACCTCCTGCTCCGTCATGCCCGGCTTCATCTGCTTGAGCACGTCGGCGGTTGCGACCTCGCTGATGCGGAACGCCTCGCGCATGAGCTTGACTTCGTTGGCGCTCTTGATCGTACGCAGGTCGACGATGAGGTCGTCGGCACGGACGACCTTGGCTTTCCCGGCGGCCTGCTTGATGGCATCGTAGAGCGTGAAGGGCATGACCGAGAGGCCGGCGATGCCGATGCGCTTGACCTCGTTGCCGCCGGCCAGCTCCTGGAACACGCCCTGGAAGCTGTCGAGCTCGGCCCCGGGGTACTCGGGCTCGGCCGACTCGCGGTACCACAGGATCTTGCGGATCTCGGTGACCTTGCTGCGGGCGCGGGCATAGGTCTCGCTCTCCGGCCCGATCAACTGGATGGGGGCGCCCTGCCGCCCGAGGGCGACGCCGCCGGTCTCGAACAACGGCCAGTAGTCGGACAGGTAGCGGACGTTGGAGGGATCGGCTTCATCGCCGTGGGCGATGAGGATATCGAGGTCCGCCTCGGCCATCTTCTGCTGCAGGGCCGCCCACCGCTTCGCGAACTCGGACTTGGGGATACTGAACGCCATCATCGTGCCTCCCGTCAGCGCCCCGCCGGCTCACCAGTGCAAGCCCCGGGACGCTGTAGTCATCAAACGCGCTGAACAATTCGTCGCCGCGGGGCGGTTCCCCTTCACGGAGGAGTCCGGCGGCCGGTGGGGAATTATGCGACGGGGAGGGCCGGCAGCCGGCCTTGCGTCGGGCCCCCCGATATCTCGATCTCGAACCGCATACGCCGGGAGGCAGACTTCCTATGCATGACCCCAAGTGGTGCATCTTCTTTGACTTCCACACGATGCCGGCGTGTCCGGACGTCGGTGCCGGCTTCGACTTCGACGCGATCACCGGGCAGCTTGCCGACTCCGGCGTGGACTACATGGTGTTCCCCGCGCGCTGCAACCTCGGCACGGCCTACTACAACACAACAGTGGGCATCCGCCATCCCTCCCTGACGTACGACCTCATCGGGAAGCTGGCGGACGCGTGCCAGCAGCGCAACATCGCCCTGGCGACGTACATCAACATCGGCCTGAGCCACGAGGAGGGCCTGCTGCATCGGGAGTGGTGCGTGCTCACGCAGGAGGGCTATACCTACCGACCCAACCGCATGGACCACTTCTTCCGCCAGATGTGCTACAACACCGGCTATGCCGACCACGTGACGGAGATGGTGCGCGAGGTCGTCTCCGGCTATCCCATCTCGGGCCTGTTCTTCGACTGCATGTACACGCACCCGTGCGTGGGTGTGGAGTGCATCCGCGAGATGAAGGCGCTGGGGATGGACTGGGAGGACGAGGAGCAGCTTCACGACTACAACTTCATGAAGATGAACCGGATGGCCCGCAAGCTCGCCGATGCCGGCAAAGAGCTCAACCCGGAGCTGCTCATCTACTGCAATGGCATCGACTTCGAGGCGCAGGCCGACATTGGCACGTACCTGGAGTTCGAGTGTCTCCCGACCGGCGGCTGGGGTTACGAGACGCTGCCGGTCGGTGCGCGCTACCTGCGCACACTGGGCAAGCCCGTACTCAACATGAGCGGGCGGTTCCACAAGTCGTGGGGTGACTTCGGCGGCATCCGCACTGAGCCGAGCCTGGAGTATGACTGTGTCTACGGCATGGCCAACGCGATGCGCACCACGATCGGCGATCACTTCCACCCGCGCGGTGACATCAACAAGCCGGTGTTCGCGCTGTACAAGCGCATCTACGACCGGCTGCAGCGCTACGAGCCGTGGCTGGAGGGTGCCACCGCGGAGGTGGACACCGCGGTCGTGTGGGCGGCCCCCTATCCCGGCTACAACTACATGAGCGCCCGGCGGCGCGAATACTGGGACCGCCACTACACCGCGATCCAGGGCGCCTGCCGCCTGCTCAGCGAGCTCAAGTGGCAGTTCGACATCGTCAGCGACTTCGTCGACTGGGACAAGTACGAACTGCTGGTGCTGCCCGACCACATCCTGCTCGGGGACGAGTGGGCGGCCCGCATCCGCAAGCACCTGGACAAGGGCGGAGCGATCCTCTCCAGCGCCTGGTCGGGCCTCGACCCGGAGAGCAAGGACTTCGTCTTCAGCGACTGGGGACTGCGGTACGTGGGCGAAGACCCCTACGACCCCGCGTTCTTTGCGCCCGCCCCCGAGCTGGCGGAGAAGATGCCCGACATGCCGATCACGCTGTACCGGAAGGGCACGAACATCGAGCCGCTCGCGGGCACTGAGGTCCTGGCCGAGATCATCGCCCCGTACTATAACCGCCATTGGGACGGCGAGCACGGGTTCTTGTACATGCCGCCGGACAAGCCCACGGGGCGAGCCGCGGTGACGCAGAAGGGCCGCCTCGGCCACTTCAGCCACCCGCTGTTCAGCAGCTACATCCTCGACGCGCAGGTACCGATCAAGCAGCTCGTCGCCAATCTGCTCGGCCGCATCATGCCCGCGCCATTGGTGCAGGCCCCGACGCTGCCCTCGTTTGCACGTGCCAACGTGACGGCGCAGCCCGGCCGGCGAATGCTGCACCTGATGTCATACGTGCCGGAGCGGCGCGGGAACTCGGTAGACATGATCGAGGAGGCCATCGAGCTGCGTGACGTGCCGGTGGGCCTTCGCGCCGACGGTCGCGAGGTGACGTCGGTCTACCTCGCACCCGACAAGCGGGCCCTGCCGTTCGACGTCCGCGACGGGTACGTCTACACGATGGTGCCGCAGGTCAACGGCTACGCGATGGTGGTGTTCGAGGGGTAGCCGCGTTCCGTCTGTAGGGCGGGACCCCGCAGGGCGGGACCCCGCCGGCCGTTGCCGTGCCGTTCCCTGGGGCTGCGATCCCGCT
>CAZIWQ010000336.1:0-7001 GCA_964542355.1 uncultured Armatimonadia bacterium | reverse complement strand
ACAGGGCCGGGAACCGATGGCGAAGACCGGCGGCGATGCGGGCGGCCACGACATGTCGGCTGGCGGCCTCCAACTCCACCCGCCGCTCAATGAAGCGCGTCAGGGTGTCGGCCTCCTGCGGTGTGAGCGTCGCCACGTGGCTGCGGGCGCGCATGACCAGCGGGTCGGGCCCCGCCGGCGGCGAGACCGAGTACGCCTGCGGTGCAAGCACCACACCCGACGGGTCGCGGGGGGCGTAGTCCCGCACCTTGATGACGAGCGTGCCGGCAGCGAGGTCACCTATGCGTTTGCTGCTCCGGGTGACCAGGATCGAGACGATCCCGATCGTGTACAGGACAGGCAGGATGTCGACGAGACGCAGGATGTTGCGGACGGCCGCCTCCGTGAACCCGATCGGGCGCCCATCGTCGCACACGACGACCAGGCCCGCGAGGCGCTTCCCCGGGCTCTGCCCCCCCCACGCCAACTCAAACCCCAGATAGTAGCCGATGATGATGAGCATGGACGAGGCGAGGGCGATGACGACGCCCATCCAGACGCGCGTCACATCCGCGGTGATCGCCCAGCGCGCGGCGCCCGCCGCGAGACCGATACCCAGAATGAGTGCAATCTGGAGCAAGGAATCGATGATCGCCGCGAGGAAGCGTGACCCTACTCCCGCCAACTCAAGGTGCAGCTCAATGTGCTCGGGTGTCTCCAGGGTGACGAGAGCGTCAATCATGGGGCTCCCCAATCGGCTCCACAGGGACATGGCGCCATGCTCAGCGACCACTTCGTCAGCGCGAACCGTGCCACGTGGGAGCGGCTCAGTGCCCTCCTGGATCGTGTCGAGGCCGCCGGCCTCCCTGCGCTGACGCCAGACGAGTTGGGCGAGCTGGGGCGGCTGTACCGGCGGGTGACGGCCCAGCTTTCGGAAGCCAGGACCGCCAACCTCGAGCGCGAGACCATCGACTACCTCAATCAGCTCGCGGCCCGTGCCTATACCCGGGTCTCTGCCGGCAGTCGCCCCCGCCGTCTGCGCCTGGGCCACCTATTCGCAGTGGAGGTGCCGCGCACCTTCCGCGCGCGCGCTCGCGCCATCGGCCTCGCTGTCGCCCTGTCGGTGATCGCCGCGGCTGTCGCGTACAGTGCGGCGAGGTCTGATCCCCGCTGGGCCCGCGCCCTCACCAACCCCGAGGCCGTCGCGAACTGGGAGCAGTTCGCGGGCGAGGACCACCGCCCGGGAGACTACTTCGCCCCGACCGCCGCAGGCTATGGCGGCCCCGAGTTCGCCAGCTTCCTCATGAGCAACAACATCCGGGTCGCCCTGAACGCCTTCGCGCTCGGGGTGACACTGGGGCTGGGTACCGTCTACGTCCTGATCGTCAATGGCCTGATGCTGGGGGCGTTCCTGGCCGTGGGGGGCAATGGCGGCAAGCTGTTGTTGTTTGCCGCCATTGTGGCCCCCCACGGCGTTACCGAGCTATCGGCGATCTTCATCGCGGGTGGGGCCGGGCTGACCATCGGGTTTGCCCTGGTCGATCCCGGTGACTTGCGGCGCAAGGATGCCCTCCGTCTCGCCGCCGCCGATGCCCTGCGGCTGGTCGTGGGGACCATCCCGATGTTCGTCGTCGCCGGAGTGATCGAGGCGCTGGTCAGCCCGCAGACCGGGGGGCTGTTCGCCGGGGCGGGGCCCCGGATCGCATTCGGGCTGCTGATCGGGGTCGCGTTCTGGCTGTGCTTGATGTTCGGCGACCGGCTCTGGCACGTCGCCACACCGATCCGAGAGGGCGATGCAAGATGATGGCGGCGGCGTTGGCGTTCGCGGCCCTGTGTTGGCCGGCATGGGGTGCCGGCCCTCCGGCGGCGCCCTATTCACCTGACGAGCACACCCTGATGCTCCACCACTTCGACGGGAACACCGCCGGCGGGGGAACGGCGGCCGACCACGCGGGTGGCACGGCGCTGCCGGTGGCTCAGCCAAACGTGGCACGGCACTTTGTGGCCGGGAAGTTCGGGAAGGCCCTGGTGTTCTCGCGCACCGAGCGCGAGCTCCGCTTCGCGACCCGGGGTAACTACCAGGCCTCTGTCGGCACCGTCGAGTTCTTCGTCCGCTTACCCGACCTCGGTCTGAGCCCGCTGCGCAACTCGCGCGGCTTCTGGCAGACGGCGGGAGGCACCCCGCCAGAGAAGCTGCGGTTCGTCATCGGGATCGGTGACTTCAACACCGCCCGCACCGGGACGAAGGCGAGCGACCTGTTTGCCGACCTGCTCGACGGCCAGCTCGGCCTGAAGGTCTCGATGGCGACGTGGAAGGCCGATGAATGGCACCACGTCGCCGTGCTGTGGGACGCCGGCTCGGCGCGTCTGCTCGTCGACGGCGTGCGGGTGGCCGAGGGGGCGCACCCCGCGCTCGAGTCGGCACCGTTCTTCGAGGTGGGAACCTGCGCCACGCTCATCATGGATGAGCTGCGCATCTCTGACATCGTCCGGGAGGAGCTGGAGATGAGTACCGCCGGCAATGCTCCGACACCGCTCAAGCCGATCTCGGCCGCGGCGAACGTGCCCCGGCCGCTGCCGGCACTTCCCCCGTCGGCGGTGCGCCCGGCCACCGTGACGCTGCAGCCGGGGGTGCCCAACCTATTCGTCGATGACTGGCTGATCGACACCCAGAGCAACCTCATCCGCCGTCTCGGGCAGGTTACCAAGTACGAGAAGAACCCCGTGATTGCGCCGGAAGGGCTGTGGGAAGAGACGGCCGCCTTCCCCTTCGGGGGCGGAGCCTATCGCCTCGGCGAGCATGACTTTCGGCTGTGGTACAACACCTACATCCGTTGGCGCCGGGGCAAGGATGGCACAAGCTGCTGCTACGCCACCAGCACGGACGGCCGGCACTGGGACAAGCCCAGGCTCGGGCTGGTCGAGGTGCGCGGCTCCCGCGACAACAACGTGGTCTTCCACACGCCGATGGACAACTCCAGCGTCGTCTACGACCCCGCCGACCCGAAGCCCGAGCGCCGCTTCAAGATGGCCGTGTACCGTAGTGGCGAGCAGGGCACCGGCGTCTACGTCTCGGCCGATGGGTTGCGGTGGACGGAGCTCCCCAACATCCTGGTCAAGGACGCCGGTGACCGCACGAGCCTGTGGCACGATACGGTCCGGCACAAGTACGTGCTGTTCACCCGCTACAGTCCCCTGGCTCCCGGGCGCTACATCTTCCGCATCGAGAGCGATGACTTCGAGACGTGGGGAACACCGGAGCTGATCCTGCACTGGACAGAGATGGATCGCGTGCATGGCATCCAACACTACGGGGCGGACGGGTTCACCTACGGCGGCATGTACCTGGGCTTCCTCGAGGTGTTCCATGTGCCGTATCGGCGGCTGGATACCCAGTTGATCTGCAGCCGCGACGGGAGGTCATGGCAGCGGGTCTGCGAGGGGGAGGTGTTCCTGGGGAACGGACCGGAGGGGAGCTTCGATCGCTTCTGGGCCTTCCCGGCCAGCACGCCGCCGGTACCGGTGGGGGATGAGCTATGGCTGTACTACCAGGGGCGGGGGCACCCCCACACGGGCCCCCAGCCCCCCCTGTGGCCGGGTACGGATGAGACCGGCGCAGCGCGCAACTCCTTCTGGGCGGCGACAGGCCTCGCCCGGCTGCGGGTCGACGGCTTCGCCGCGCTGGATGCCAGTGGCGAAGAAGGGATCGTGATCACCGTGCCGCTGAGCTTCGCCCGGGGGCGGACACTGCACATCAATGCCGATGCCGACAACTACCCTCCCGGCAGCTCGTGGCTGCGCGTCGAGATCCTGGACGAGAACTACGCTCCCGTACGCGGATTCGAGGCGGCACGGTTCGATGTGATGACACGCGATGCCGTGGATCACGTGGCAAGCTGGGGGCAGGTGACAGACTTGAGTGCTCTGGCGGGGACGCCGCTGCGCCTGCGCTTCAGCCTGATGAACACCCGTCTGTACTCGTTCACCGTCCGCTGAGCGTGTGATCCGTCGTGATGGTCGTCGCGGCTCGGGGCGTGGTGAAGCCCGAAGAGGGAGTCCCGGGGGCTCCCTCTTCGGAAAGGCACGGCTCATCGCGCCGCGACTCGGCCGGAGAGCTCAGGCCCAGCCGCGCCGCAGGATGGCTTCCCGCCCCCTCGCTAGATGGGCTCTAGCCACGGGGGTCGAAGCAGACGGCTCTGAGACGGGCCACGAGAGACGAGTTTACCCAGGTGGCGCCGTTGCAGAAGCCGACATCCGGCTGGGCGTTGAAGGATATGCCCATCATGGTGCTACCGCCCCGGTAGCTTAACGTCCGGCCGCGCCACATCAGGGGCCACGTGCCCCAGCAAGTGACATACCATCCTGGCGCGGGCGCGGGCGTGTAGAACTCGACGACATTGCCCGCAAACGCGATCGAGATGGTAGTGTTGCGGATCGGGTCCACGAACACGAGGTCCCACGCTGCCCGGGGGCTCGGCGGGGTCCCATACCCCCACGTGACCGTCCCCTCCGGCCCGGACTCCGTCGTGGGTCCTGCCGCCGCGGCACTCCCGGTCGGGGTCACGGCCTCAGCTCCCGTCCCGGTGGCGCCCCCACCACAGCCCGACAGTGACAGCGCGAACAACGTCAGCACCACGATTGCGGCCGAAAGCATGAAACGAGCCATCAGACGGTACCTCCCATGCATTGCGCTCCGCTAGCCCGACAAGCTATCCGCTCGCCCTGGCCTAGGCGTCGTCTCGAGCAACCAATCTGCCTCTTTCGCACAAGCCCTTCGCTGCTATCCCTATTCTCCCCCGCTTGCCCGGCACCTGCAGCCATGGAAGGCGATTCAGGCAGTGTTCTCTCACCGGAACCGTGGCCTCACATACGACGCGGCGGGAGCCCGTCAGGGCTCCCGCCGCGTGTGATCCCATCATGGCACGGCACCGTGGGCGACTCCCAGGCTAGGGGCACTCGAAGCCGCGGGGGTCGTAGCACGAGCCGCGGAAGCGAGTAGGCCCGCGGTCAATCCACTGTGCCGAGCCGTTGCACCAGTCGATGTACGGGAACGCCCTGAACCCGAGGTAGGTGCCGCCGAAGTTGAAGCGGTAGTTGATGAGCCCGTTGTACTCAGTGACCGGCCAGCCATTGATCTCGACATACCACCAGTAGCCATCATGGCGGTACTTGAACTTGACATAGTAGGGGAACACGATGTAGATCCTGGTGTGGTGGATCCAGTCGTAGAACATCAGGTCCCACCAGCACTTTGTGTCGAGCGCATCGTCCGGGCACTCCCCGGTTCCGGAGGCGGACTTCACTTCGACACCCTTCGGCACCGGCAGGTCAGCCGGCAGCTCCGGGACGGCCACCGCCTCCTCGGTATCGACGGACCCGGCGGTCGTACCTGTTGAGCCCCCTCCACAGCCGGCCAGCGACAACGCGAGTAGTGCCAACGCGACAACGACACCAGACAACAGCCAGCGGCTCATAGTCCGACACCTCCCAAGCAGTGTGCGCCTGTCTCGTGCAGGTTCTCGATCCCTCAAGCAATCCGCGGACGAATGGCTGTGCACCTGCCGGAAGCCGCACGTTACGGGTGGGGCTGGATGCGCTCGTGCGCTGTGGGGCCACCGCCAAGTGCCAGTAACGCCACGACCTGGTACCCGAGGCGTTCCTGACGACATCCGTACACTCTATCTAGCCCCAATCCGGGGATTGTGTCAAGCCCATACAGACCGTGTGTCCGAATGCTGAGGGTCAACAGGTCGTGCCTGGCTGCCCGCGGGCCGGCACTGGCGACCCGGCCGAAAAGGCCACTCTTGGCCGCTCTTCCAGCGGGCCGCGTCAGTCCGTGAGCACGCCCTGCAGGTAGGCGGAGACCTTCGCGGCCCATAGCGCGCCGTGCGCCCGGAGGCCCTTGACGCTGAAGTGGACCCCCTGGCCGCCGGTGTCACGATTATCGCCGCCGAGTGCGTCGGTGTCGGGGCCTTCGAGAGCGACGCGCATGTCCCACAGCCTCTTCTGCCCCGCACGGGTAGTCGGGTAGGAGGCGTTCTGGGCGTTGTGGTACGAGACCTGAGCGACGAACCAGGGGATCTCCCACCCGGCGGCGTCACGCGAGCCCTCGATGATGTTGCTGAGCCTGGCGGCATAGTCGTCGGCAGACATGCCCACATCGGACTCGCCCTGGTGCCACAACACCGCGCGGAACCCCAGTGGCCCGAGCTGGTGGATACGGGTCATCATCCAGTTGAACAGCTCCCCCCCCGGCTGCCACGAGTTCGTGCTCGTACCACCGTGGCCGGTGACGGCCACCCCGACGGGGACTTGCCACTTCTCGACAATGGCATCCCCGAAGCTGGGCCAGAAGCTGCCGCCGCTGCTGTTGTCATGGCAGCCTGGCTGAGGATCGGTCGCCTCGCGCCACTGAGTGCCGCTGAAGGTGGACACCATCCCGCTCGCGGGCTGTGTCGCGCCCTCACCATAGTTGGTGGAGTTGGACTGTCCGGCACCGACGAACACCTCGCCGACCCCCACCTTCTCCACGACGACCCGGGCCACCGTCCGGTCCGCCTGGATCGCCTCGATCTCCACGCGATACCAGCCGCCGGCGGCGAGGGGCAGCCGGGCACTGAAGCTGCGCGATAGGGTGACGAAGGGAAGCCGCTGCCAGTCGCCCGCCAGGCTGCCCTCCAGCGGCTTGCCGGTGATCCGGACTCTGACGGCATCGGCCGCAGAGCGTACCCGCCCGCTGATCAGGATGTCGCCGCGAGTACGGCTGCTGCGCTGGAACACCTGGTAGGTGTGCGGGGAGAGCAGGCTGATACCGGGCTCAGGTGGCACGACAACAGCCGGCGTGATGGGAGGCGGCCCCGCCGGAGTAGCCGGAGCAGCCGGAGCAGTCGGAGCAGCCGGAGCAGCCGGAGCAGCCGGAGTAGCCTGAGCAGCCGGAGAAGCCGGAGCAGCCGCAGAAGCCGGAGCAGCCGGAGCAGCCGGAGCAGCCGGAGCAGCCGGAGAAGACGGAGGAGCCGGAGCCG
>CAZIWQ010000335.1:0-7031 GCA_964542355.1 uncultured Armatimonadia bacterium | reverse complement strand
TGACATCGGCCCAGAGGCCGAGTTCGTGCGGTCGCCGACGGGCTGGCCAAAAAGCGGCGGCGTCGCCCCGCTCGACACGCCTCCCCGCCGACCGGGGGGACGGTAGGCCTACGCGACGGCGGCCCCCCCAGACAACGCGCGCTAGCTCCGGCGCATGCAGGGCTCGGGGTGGACGGAGTTCGCCGCGGCGGGCGCCGCCGTGGCGCCCGGCTCGGGGCTGGCGACGGGCAAGGTGAACCAGAAGGTGCTGCCCTCACCCTCCACGCTGTGGACCCCCAGCTCGCCGCCATGGAGCCGTACCAGTGTGCGGCTGATGGCGAGGCCGAGGCCGCTGCCGGTGGGCTCCTGCTGGTCGCGGCCGGCGCGCACGAACTCCTCGAAGATGCGCTCCTGGTCAGCCGATGCAATGCCGGGCCCGCGGTCGGTCACCCGGACGGTGACCCACCCCTCGGCCTCGGCCGCGCTGACGTCAACGCTCGACCCCTCGGGTGCATACCTCACGGCGTTCGACAAGAGGTTGTAGAGGACTTGCTTGACGCGCCGTTCATCCACCAGCACGACCGGCGCGGCGTCCCCCGGCGCGAGGCGGATGGTGACGTTCTTGCCGCGTGCCGTGCCCCGGATCACCGCCACGGTCTGATCGATGATCTGGTCGACGGCCCGGGGCTGCCGATCCAGCCCCATCCGACCCGCCTCCACCCGCGCGAGGTCGATCACGTCGGTGATCAGTTGCAGCAGATGTTGCCCCGCATCCCGCACCCGCCCCACGAAGCCACGCTGCTCATCGGTGAGCGCCCCGTATGACTCATCCGCCAGCAGCTCCGCGAAGCCGTTGATCGCATTCAGGGGTGCCCGCAGCTCGTGGCTCATGTTGGCCAGAAAGCGAACCTTCACTTCGCTTGCCTGGAGCAGCTCAGCATTGCGTGCTTTCAGTTCCGATACCTGACGCTCAAGTGTGCGGGTTGTCTGGCGCAGCTCCTCGATCGTCTCCAGTCGATCGGCGGCGGGCTGCGCCTTGTGCTTGGGCGTTGCGTTGCGCTGAGTCATCTGTGTCGCCACCACCATTCATCGCCGCGAACTGCTGTCGCAGAGCCGGGCGGCGCAGCCCGGCCCTTGCGGGGACCAGGACCAAGCGCGCGCCCATGCGGGCCGCTCCGCATAGTCCCGCGGCCCCCGACCAGCGACGGCCGGACACCATCCGGAACTATGCCACACGCGTAGTCAGGTGCATGCTGATAGGCTAACATGAAACGCAATCTTAGTCAATACTTATGACTAATCATGGAAACTATAGGCGCTGCCGTCGGGCGCAGGCGCTCACGCGCGGCGGCGAGCTGATCCGGAGGGCGGTGTGCCCGGCGGGATGCGTGTCAGTCGGCCGCCGCAAAGAGCTTCCCGATCTCATCCTGGTCAAAGCGGGTGAGGGGGGGCTCGGTACCTGCGCGGGTGAGGCGGCAACCGGCGGCGGCCTCGACGGCACGGGCAATCGGTGTGCAGGCAATGCCCCGGGCTTCGCAGGCCCGAATCACCGGCGGGGCGTCGGCGGGAGCGACAGCGATCAGCAGCGAGCCGGAGGCGATGAGGCCGAGCGGGTCGAGGCCGAAGTGCTGACACAGCCGCTCGGTTTCGGGGTAGCACGGGATCGCCTCGGCCTCGACGCGCAACCCGATCTCGGCCGCGACGGCCATCTCCCACAGGGCCGTCGCCAGGCCGCCTTCCGTCGGGTCGTGCATGGCGTGCACCACAGCGGCGTCGCAGGCAGCCTGCGCCTCGGCGAGCACGCCGATGCCGGGGTCGTGGAGCATCGCGGCCGAGCGGTCGAGCAGTGACTCAGAGAAGCCCGCCGCCACCAGCTCGGGGCGCTTCTCACGGGCGATGAGTGCGGTGCCCTCGACGGCAACGGCCTTGGTCATGAGGATGGTGTCGCCGACCTGCGCGCCGCGGCCGGTGACCAGCCGCTCGCGTGCCACCTCACCGACCAGCGTCCCCATGCACACCGGGCGATCCAGCCCGTGGGTGACCTCGGTATGCCCGCCGACGAGCAGCACTCCGTAGTGGGCACAGGCGCGTGTGAGCTGATCGTAGATCGTGCGCACCAGCGCAGGGGTCGTGGTGGTCTCGGGCAGCAGGAGGGTGGCGAGGAACCAACGGGGCCGTCCGCCCGCAGTCGCGATGTCGTTGACATTGACCGTGACGGCATAGTAGCCGATTTCGTCGGTCGCGAAGGTGATCGGGTCGCACTTGAGCAGGAGATAGTCGTCGGCCCCGGTGTCGATGACGGCGACGTCACACCCGATGCCGGGCCCGACAACGACCGAGGCGTCGCGTGCGAGCTCGCTCAGCAGAGCCGCGAGCAGGTCACTGTCGAGCTTGCCGACATCGAGGAACGGGCGCGGCGCGGTCATTGCGGGGGCTCTCCGGTGCGGGCGGGGCACAGGACCGCGGCGAGCGCGGCGACGCTGTCGACCACGAGGTCCGCGCCGGCCTGCTCGTGCTGCTCGCGCGTCGTGCGGTCGGTGAGGACGCCGCAGGTGAGCGCGCCCGCGGCCCTCCCACACTGGATGTCCGTCGGGTGATCGCCGACCATCAGGGTCTCCGGGGGTGTCACCGCCAGGAGATCGAGGGCGGCGAGCAGGTGTGCGGCATCGGGCTTGACCCGCGCAACGTCTTCGCGGGTGAGCAGGGCATCGTGGTGCAGGTGATGGCGGTCAAGCACCGCGCGGACAGCGCGGCGGCAGTTGCGGGTGATGATGCCGACGGCGAGGTGGTGGTCGGCGAGGCACTGCAGCGCCTCGGCAGTGCCCGGGAAGGGCTGAGCACGGGCGCAGGTGAGCATCTCGACATCCTCGAGGATCTGGGCGGCCTCGACGCGGTACCGGCCCTGCCGCGGGGGGTCCGCGGCAAGCTGCCGGGCGCTGTGGTCGATCATCTCGAGCACGTAGCGACCCTCGTCGAGGCCGGTCTCCCACAGGCCCCACGCCGTGATGTGCTCCACGGTGCGGCGGCGCATCAGCGCGAAATCGATCTTCGTCTCGGCGAGAGTGCCGTCGAAGTCGAACACCACCGCCCGCAGGTTGGACAGGTGAGACGGGAGCATCGTCGACCCTCGCACCGGCTACTTGACCGCCGCTTTCAGTTGCTGGATGACCTGCGCCTGCTGGCGGTCGAGGTTCTGGTACTCGCCGAGATTGCCGCCCGCGAGCGCTTGTTGCTTGCGGGTCTCAAGCTCCACGGCGCGGTCGATGAGCGCCTTGATCTCGGGGGCGACGAGTGTCGGCGCCGCGGCGGCGGCAACGGGGGCCGAAGTCGCGTTGGCGGGTGCTGCCTGCGTCGCCTCCGCCGACTTCCCGAACATGCTGGCGAGGGCATGGTCGAGGTCGCTCCCCAGGGCCACCTTCTTCCCGCTCACCAGGACCACGAGCTTGAGCTCGGGGATGGCGCTGTTGGCCGCCGCCAGGTACACGGGCTCCACGTACAGGAGGGACTTCGCGATCGGGATGACCAGCAGATTGCCGCGGATGATCGTCGAGCCCTTCTGGCTCCACAGCGTCTGCTTGACGGAGAAGTCGGGGTCCTGACCGATGCGTGACTCGATCTGCATCGGCCCCTCCACCCACTGGTCCTTGGGCATCTTGAAGCAGACGAGCTCGCCGTAGTGGTCGGCGTCACAGCGTGCCGCCATCCACGCCACCATGTTGCGGTCCTCGCGACCCCGCAGGGTCAGGGGGACCATCAGCAGGAACTCCTCCTTGTCCGAGCCGGGGAGCTTCATGATGACGTAGTAGGCTTCGGTCATGCGCGGCTCGGTGCCGTAGACCTCCTGTGCGATCGACCAGCTATCCTCGCGCTGGTAGAAGGTGTCCGGGTTGAGCATGTGGTAGTCGGCGTACATCTCGGCCTGCACGATGAACTGCAGTTGCGGATAGCGGATGTGCTTGCGCACTTCGGGGGGCATCGGCGTGGTCTTGAACAGAGTCGGGAAGATGCTCTGGTAGCACTTGATCAGCGGGTCGGAGGGGTCCACGACATAGAACTCGGGGATCCCGTCGTAGGCATCACAGACGACCTTCACCGAGTTGCGCAGGTAGTTGACGCCCACGGTGCGGTGGGGGGCCGAGTAGGGATACATGCGCGAGTAGGTGTAGGCGTCATTGATCCACTTGAGTTTGCCGTCGATGACTGTGACGTAGGGGTCGGGATCGCAGATCATGAAGAACGGGCACAGGGCCTGCGTGCGCTCGGGCAGCGTGCGGTTGATCATGACCTTGCTGGTGCGGGTCACGGACTGCGTGAGCAAGAGCTGCAGGTCATAGAAGCGGACGCAGAACGCCAGGCGGCGCCAGAAGCTGCCGACGGGGACGCCGCCGAGGCCCTGGTAGTGGGTGGTGGCATTGTCTCCGGTCTGCGACTGGAGCCGGGGATAGTCCAGCTCGGCTTCCTTGGTGTCGACGACGACGTAGTCCTCAATCTTGGCGAGCGGCTCATCCATGACCTTCTGGATCTCGGAGCCGGGGCGGGATTCCGGGGAGGCGGGCGGGCCCTGCGGCCCTCCCTGCCCACCGCCGCCGCCCCCGCCGGACGGGTCCTGAGGGGGCGGCTCCGGCTGGCCGCCACGCTCGTGGCGGCGAATGCTCTGGATGACCTCGATCAGGCGCGGGTGGATGCTGGCATAGTAGTAGACACCCGGACGGGTGACCTCCATGCCGGGCGTGGACTGCGGGGGAATGTCCCGGACCCAGAAGTTCGGCAGCCCCTCACCGGAGGCGCCGCGCGCGACCTCGTTGACCGGCGAAGCCACGACGCCGTAGCCATGGGTGTACTGCAGATGGGTCTTGACCCACGTCTGGGGCTTGATCATGTTCGAGTCGATCTGGCGCGGCGCGAGCATGACCTGCCGGTACTGGCCGTTCGCGGTGTAGCGGTCAACGTCGACATCCGGGAAGTCGTAGTAGGCGCGTAGCGCCTGGATCTGGTCCAGGGTCTTCTCCAGCGGCCGATGATCCCACAGGCGGATGTTGTCGACGGTGGTGCGGTTGGCCTGGATGTCGGTCCAGGTGAGGTCCTCGCCGACCTGGTGCAGCGAGTTCCGGATCTTGTCGAGCCCAAACGCGCGGTTGGTGGCCGCGATGTTGTGCTCGATGAACGGCCGCTCCAACTGCAACTGAGTGGGCCCCACGACCAGACGCTGCACGAGACTGGGGTATGCCGCGCCGCCGAGCAGTGAGAACACGATGATGACCGCGAGCGCACCGGCGGGCCAGAACAGGCGTCGCGACCGGATGCTCAGGACGATCACCACGGCCCCGGCGAGACACAGCGCCATCAGTGCGTACATGACCGGCAGGCGACCGTAGACGTCGGCATACGAGGCGCCGTAGAACACCGCGCCGCGGTTAGCCAGGACCAGGCTGAGTTGGTCGAGCCGATAGCCGAAGATCTTGACCACCAGGGCCAGCGCCACCAGGAGATAGATGTGGGCCCGTGCGCGCGGGGTCGTCTGGATCGTGTTCCCGACGACCCGGATCGCCTCCTGGTACAGATGCACGAGCGTGGCGCCAACCGCCGCGGCGATGACGGCATAGAACACGGAGCTGTAGACGTACTTGAGGAAGGCGAGCTTGAAGACGTAGAAGCCGGCATCCTGGTGGAACAGGGGGTCGACTTCACCGAATGGCGTGGCGTGGGTCATCTGGAGCCACGGGAGCCACTTGCCGCTGCCGACGAGGCCGGCCATCAGGCCACCGATGAGGGCGAACACGAGCAGCGCGCTGTCGGCGTACTGCTCAATCTGCCGGCGCTCCTCCTCGGGGAGCAGGCGCTTGCCGATGAGGGTGACGTCGGACGGCAGGGGCTTGCGCGCATGGCGCAGATTGAGCCAGAACCAGACAAAGAACACGACCCCGACCACGACCCCGAGCTTGATCCGGGTCCACAGGACGGTGGTAAACACCGCGGCCTGGCCCATGACTCCGAACCACAGGTAGTCGGTCCACAGGGTCAGACCTTTGGCAATCAGAATCAGGACCAGTATGGCCCCGAACACATACCAGAAGAACCGGGATGAGACCGTCACAGAGCATCCTCCGTCCCCATCGGTTGATCGTCAGGCTCGTCGGTCGCCGCACCATCCTCCGGCTCTTCTGGATCGGCCTGGGCGAGCGGTGTCCCGCGCAGGAGTTGCTTGAAGCGTTCCATCTCGTCGCCGTCCTGGATGTCATCGGCACGCACCTGTGCCTCGGCCAGCACGGTCTCGGCCACGAAGATGCGCGCCTCGGCGCGCAGGGCGAGCGCAATGGCATCGCTGGGACGTGCATCCACCGTCAGCACGTGCTCGCCGTCGGTGATGTGCAGGAGTGCATAGAACACCCCTTCTTCGAGCTTGGTGATCTCGACCCGGACCAGGCGCTGTCCCAACGCCGCCAGGGTGTTGGTAAACAGGTCGTGGGTGAGCGGGCGCTCAAACGGTTCGCCCTGCATCTCCACGGCGATGGCGTGGGCCTCGAACGGCCCGATCCAGATTGGGAGCAGGCGCTCGCCGGCAGGGTCTCCGAGGATCACAAGTGCCTGGCCCTGCTGGTTCATCCCGATACGGCTCACCGTCATCTCAACCATGATTCATCAACTCGCCTGGCCATGTCTTCGGCCCGCACCAGAGCCCGTCGCAGCCCCGGCGAAGCGCCGCCGGCGCCGCGGGTCCGCATTCTCGTGGTGCGTGCGGAGGCGGCAGTGAGGGGTGCTCTGGCAGTGCGTGGTGGATAATGCGCACATAGCCCGCGGCGACGGGACCTGACGCGCAACGGGCGCTGCCGTGCCGGGTGGAAAGCGACCTGCCGCTCGTGTCACCTGACGCCCCCCACGGTGTGCGGAGCGTGCCCCCAATGACACAAAAGCCTGCCGGATTCCCGGCAGGATGCTCTGCCATCGCCTGCCAGCGGTCCTGCCAGGCGACAGGCCGAAGTGTATCACAGGCCCGAGCGCAAGTCAACGCTGGCAGGCGGCGTAGCGGCAGGGGCGTGGGGTGTGGGAACTGC
>CAZIWQ010000334.1:1759-7031 GCA_964542355.1 uncultured Armatimonadia bacterium | reverse complement strand
CCAGGACGAGTGGCTCCTGGGCGAGGGCACCGGAAGTGACCCCTGCGGCGAGCAGTACGAACACCAGCAACCTGCGTGACGCTACCACCATCAGAGAATGCTCCCTTACCTGTGGGCTGGATTGCGCGGGTCATTTCGCCTTCGGCGCTGGCATCCCTTGGCGGAAGACCGTTGGCCGTGCGCCGTCGCCGCTAGTCGTTGCCGTGGTAGGAGCGCTCCCCCGAGCGCGACCGTGCGGCGGATTGCCATGGCAACGGCGCACGGCAACGGCAGGAGAGCAGCGTGGTAGGAGGGCGCCATGCGCCGTGCGCGTGGCGGTGGGTGTGTGGCGCCCCTTCGCGCTCGGGGGAGCGCTCCTACCACGGCAGGGCAACGGCACGACGACGGCGGCGGGGGATCAACCCCCGCCCACAAAGCGGAACGGCGACGGCATATCTGCCTCACCCCCGTCCCCTCTCCGTGCCGGAGAGGGGGGAACGACAACGTCTGACGGCGACGTCCCACGCGTCCCGGTACCCAGCCTCAGACACCCCCTCGCCGGAACGGAGAGGGGGCCGGGGGGTGAGGCCGATACGGCGCACGCCAATGTCGGCAGGTGGCCAGCAACATAGACCTTGACGGGGCTTAGGGATCCACAGAACGGCACGGCCACACCGGCGGGGTCCCGCCCTGCGGGATCCCCGCCCTACAGACGGCGACGGCGAACGGCGACGGCGGCGCGGTCCCGCCCTGCGGGATCGCGCCCAACAGGACGGCGGGGATGGCCGGCTGGAAAGCCGGCCCCACACGACGGCACGGCATCTGCCCTGCCGTCGCCTTTGCGGTTGAACTCAAGCAGGGCAGGTGGTACCATCTGCCGGGCATGACGTGTCGGTGCCCTTCGCGAGACCCCCACTACCGGAAAGCCAGGACACGAACCAATGGACAGCGTCAGGTGGTTGCTCGTCGGAGCCGGAGACATCGCGACCAGGCGGGTCGGGCCCGCCCTCGTCGCAACCGCGAACTCAGAGCTGGTCGCGGTCTGCGACCTCAACCAGGAGCGCGCGACACAGCTCGCGCAGCAGCTCGGCGCGAAGACGGTCTACACCGACCTCGCCACTGCGCTTGCCGAATGCGAGGCCGATGCCGTCTATATCGCGACGCCGCAGAGCACCCACATCGAGCTGAGTCTGGCGGTGCTCGCCGCCGGCAAGCACCTCCTGTGTGAGAAGCCGCTGGGGCTCAATGGTGCCGAGTGTCTGCGGCTGCTCGCGGCCGCACGCCAATCAGACCGCGTGACAAGCTGCTCGAACTACCGCCGCCTGTCCGAGCAGTACAAGCTGACGGATGCCATGCTCCGGCGGCAGGAGATCGGGAAGCTGACCGGCGGGTGGGCGATCTACTCCTCCCCGTTCTACAACCCCGGCCAGGCGCCGATCTGCCAGGCGCTGGGTTCCAGCCGGATCAAGGAGCTGGGCTACTACCTGATCGACATCGTGCAGAACTACTTCGGAATGCCCTCCGCCGCGATGGCCCAGGCCAGCATCCTCAACCCGGCGGTGATGAACGATGTGGAGGACCTCGCCACGGCGGTCCTGATGTTCCCCGGCGGCGCGATGTTCACGTTCCTGTTCAACTGCACTTCGGTGGGGACCCGGCACGAGCTGGAGCTGTTCGGCACCGCGGGGCGCATCTACTGGCCCGAGTGGCCGCCGCACGGCAACGGTCCGGTCGTGAAGATCACGGGCGCCGGCACGGAGGAGATCCCCGCCGCGACGAACACGAACTGGCACCTGCCGATGATTGAGGACTATGTGACGGCCCTGCTGCAGGGGCGCCAGCCGGTGTGCACGCTCGAGAGTGCCGTCAAGACGGAGATCATCACTGACGCGATCTTCCGCTCCATCGCGAGCGGGCGGGTTGAGCCCGTTACCTGGGGGAACTGACCATGAGACTGTTGCTGGTCGGTGGCACCGGCTGCATCAGCGGCGACATCGCCGCGTTGGCGGCGCAGAAGAGCGACATTGAGCTGTACCTGCTCAACCGGGGCAACCGCCCTGATTTCGTCCCCCCGGGGGCGCACTGCATCCAGGCGGACATCTCCAAGCCTGACGAGGTGCGCGCGCAACTCGCGGGGATGACCTTCGATGTCGTCGCGGACTTCCTCTCGTACGGGGCGGAGGGGCTCGCCAGCAACCTCGGCATCTTCCGGGGGCGCTGCGGCCAGTACATCCTCATCTCGTCGTCGGCGGTCTACCGAACGAAGTCGGACAGCGAGATCATCACCGAGGCCAAGACCCTCGTCGGCAACACGCTGTGGTCGTATGGTCGCAACAAGATCCTCGCTGAGCGGCGGCTGCGGGCGGAGCACGAGGCGAGCGGCCTCGACTACACAATCGTCCGCCCGGCCTTCACCTACAACCGGCTCCGTATCCTCCACCCGGTCGGGCCGGGCCACCAGACCCACTCGTGGACCATCGCCCGCCGCATCCTGCAAGGCAAGCCGCTCCTGATGCACGATGATGGCAACGCGCTGTGTACCGTCACCCACACCGAGGACTTCGCCAAGGCGTTCGTCGGCCTGTGCGGCAACTCCGCGGCGTTCGGGGAGGCGTACCACATCACCTCCGATGAGTTCCTCACGTGGAACCGGGTGGCGGAGCTGGTCGGGGACGCGCTCGGCGTCAAGCCTGTCCTATGCCACGTCCCGGCACACGACCTCGGCTTCGAGCTCGGCAGCGACTTCGGCGAGAAGCTCATCTCCTTCTCCCGCAACAGCGTGCATGACAGCAGCAAGGTCCGGGCGTTGGTTCCGGAGTTCGTCTGCACCACCCACTTCGCCGAGGGGGTCCGGCGGACGATCCAGTTCTACTATGACCACCCCGAGTACCAGGTGGTGCACGAGGAGTTCGACCGGCGCATGGACGAGATCTCCGAGCGCGCGGCAAAGGGGGGCTACCCCCATGGCTAGCCCATCAGTTGTGACGCCCAACGCCTTCCAGGGCTCAGACGTGGAGCGGATCAACCAGGCCCTGCAGGCCGCGGCGGGTACCGGCACGCGCGTAGTCATCCCTCGCCGCAACTGTGCCGTCGAGGGCGAGCGCGACCTCTGGCTGCTCGACGCCGCGATCCTCGTGCCGGGCGACACCGTCCTTGAGCTCGACAACTGCCACCTCAAGCTCTCCGACCGCTGCCGCGACAACATGATCCGCAGCGCCAACTGCGGGCTGGGCATCACCGACATCGCGCCGCTGCGCGGGATCCACATCCGGGGAGTGGGGAACGTGCTGCTGGAGGGCGCGGATCGTCCGCGCGCCAGCGGGGACAGCGGCAAGGCACTGGGGGAGCGCAGCTTCGGCACGGATGCCGGGGTGGCGGGGGAGAGCCAGACCGGCGACTGGCGCAACATCGGCCTCTTGTTCGCCTTCGTCGAGGACTTCAGCGTCCAGAACCTGAGGATGAAGGACCCCCATTGCTGGGGGATCTCGCTCGAGCGCTGCGCCCACGGGACGGTGCGGGACATCGATTTCGCCGCCAGCGGGTTCAAGACGATCGATGGCGCCCGGCAGCCCCTCCTGAACCAGGACGGGGTGGACCTGCGCCTCGGCTGCCACGACATCCTGATCGAGAGCATCACCGGCTACAGCGGCGACGACCTGATCGCCCTGACCGCCATCCCAAACCCCGACAGCGTTGCCGGCAGTGTGCGGTCGACGATGGTCAGCTCGAGCCGCAACCGGGGCGAGGGCCGCGACGACATCCGGCATGTCATCATCCGCAACACCCGGGGCTACTGCCGGGGCGGCCACCACATCATCCGGTTGCTGAACACGCCCGGGGTGCGCATGCATGACATCGTGCTCGACACTCTGGTGGACACGTCCCCCGCGGAGATGCGCTGCAAGGCAGCCGTCAAGATCGGGGACCACAACTACGGGGGCGGCGTGGCACCGCTCGGCGACACCTGCCGGATCATCGTGAGCAATGTCATCAGCCGGTCGGAGCACACGATCCTGCTCGGCGGCTCGCTGTGCGACTCGATCATCAGCAACATCATCCGCTACGACGTGGCCGGCGAGGCGGTGACCGTGATGGCGGGGCCCGAGTTCGTCCGCGATGTCACGCTCACCAACATCCACGTCGTCGGGGGAAATGGGTGAGACGAATGATGCAATACGGGCTGGCCAGGGTCGACATCACGCCGCGTCCGGGGGTGGAGCTGTACGGCTTCGGCCCCTACCTGCACCGCTGCGGCAAGGCGGTGCGCACTCCGCTGTACGCCCGCGCCATGGCAGTGTCGGACGGCAAGACGACCTGCGTGGTGGTGAGCTGCGACCTGGTCGGCCTGTCACCGGAGCTCGTACAGGAGGCGCGGGAGCGCGTGACCGCCGCCTCCGGGCTACCGGGCGCGCACGTGTGCTATCACTGCACCCACACGCATTCGGGCCCTGCCACCAAGTTCGGCGTCGGCCAGGGGGAGCCGGATGCGCCGTACCTGGAGATCCTGCCAGTAAGGCTCGCGGAGGCGGCGCTGCAGGCCGTGGCCGACCTCGCGCCGGCGCAGCTTGGCCATGCCCGGATCCCCTGCGTGGGCATCGGCTACAACCGTGAGCACGACACCCGCCCTGCGCTGGAGGAGGCGTTGCGGGAAGACTGGCGGCCCGCGATGCCGGAGATCACCGACACGGAGGCCCACGTGCTCCGTCTGGACGGCGAGCAGGGCCTGCGCGGCTTCGCCTCCTACTTCTCCTGCCACCCCGTGGTGGGCTCCGCCAGCAATCTCTTCATCCATGGGGATTTCCCGGCCGTGGCCACCGGCCTGCTCGAGCGTGAGCATCCCGGCAGTATGGGGCTGTTCCTGCAGGGCTGTGAGGGCAACATCAACTCGTGCGTGGTGCATCACGGCGAGCAGGAGTCGCTACTGGCGCTCGACGTCATCGCCTCGCGCTATGCACGCCAGATCCGCGTGGGGCTGGAGCAGGCGGCACCACTCGCGGATGGTGGCGTGAACGCCGTCAGCCGGCGGTTCGCGCTGACCCGCGCGCCCGTGCCCGTCGAGCGACTGCAGGAGGAGTTGGCCACCTACGAGGCTGTGACCAAGGCATCGGGGGCCAGTGACGCCGCCCCCGAGGTCCGTGCGGCGGCGGTACGGGCCGCGGCCATGCGGCGCGAGCTGGCGCGCCAGGCACGCGGCGAAGCCTTCGACGAAACCGTCGAGGTCCAGGCCCTGCGCCTCGGCGCGGTGACGCTGGTGGGGGCCCCGTTTGAGATCATGCGCCGCTACCGCGTGCGC
>CAZIWQ010000334.1:0-1659 GCA_964542355.1 uncultured Armatimonadia bacterium | reverse complement strand
CGCGGTGACGCTGGTGGGGGCCCCGTTTGAGATCATGCGCCGCTACCGCGTGCGCGTCCAGGCCGAGTTCGCGACGCCGGTGCTGGTGATGAGCCTGTGCAACGGCGCGCTGGGCTATGCTCCCGAGCGCGAGTCGTTTGATCTGCCCGGCAACTACGCGGCGCAGATCGTGCCCTATCTCGTCGGCTGCCCGCCGCTCGCACCGTCGGTGGAGGATGAGCTGGTGGCGGCGATGGTCAGCATGGTCAGGGAAGCGGGGGTCGCGTAGGGCGCGCTGCAGTCGCGTCGGCCGACCGTTCCGACGCCGCTGTCTGCCGCGCTTTCCCGTGCGGGTGTCATTCTGAGCGACCGTCCCGCAAAGCGGGACAGCGAAGAATCTGCTGCATGAGAGGGCACTCGCGGTCGAGAGCAGGTCCTTCGTCGCTGCGGCTTCTGCGAAGCCGCGTGCGCTCCTCAGGATGACATCGCCCAGAAGGCGCGGTTGATGCGGTTTCCCGCAGAAGCGCTGCAAGACAGCAGCCTCATCCCTCTCGGAAGGGTCGCGGGCAACAGAGAGATTGCAGTTCCACCATGGAGGAGAGTCCACCAATGAGTGACAGCACCATTCGAGTTGGCATCATCGGTTGTGGCATGATCACCCAGCGCAGCCACGCGCCACGATTCGCCGACACGCCCGGCGTGTCGATCACGGCGCTGTGCGACCCGATCGCCGAGCGTCTGGCGACGGTCCGCGACGCCCATGCGCCGGGGGCGACCCTGTTCACGGACTATCATGAGATGCTCGCGTCCGGGCTTGTGGACGCCGTCTCCATCGCCACGCCGGTCGTGATGCACCGTCCCATGACGCTGGCGGCACTGGAGGCGGGCTGTCACGTACTGTGCGAGAAGCCGATGGGCATGTCGCAGGTGGAGACGGCGCAGATGTGTGCCGCCGCCAACGCCGCGGGGAAGGTCCTGCAGATCAACCTCACGGCTCACTTCATGGCCTTCTACCAGACCGTCGCCCGGCTGCTTGCCGAGGGCGCGGTGGGTGAGCTGCGCCACATCCGGGTCATTCGCGTGCACACGACCGCGCCCGACCAGGGCTGGGCCCCCGGGGCGCGCTGGTTCGTCACCCGCAACCAGGGCGGCGGCATCGTCGGTGACATCGGCGTGCACATGGGCGACATGATGCAGTGGTACTTCGGAGACGTGGCCAGCGTCAGTGCGCAGACGGCGACCCGCCGGCCGGACATTGACGTGGTGGACAACGCCACCGCGCTGTTCCACTTCCAGAGCGGCGCGACCGGCGTGCTGGAGTTGAGCTGGACCAGCCCGATCGACCACATGAGCTTTGAGGTCTACGGCAGCGAGGCCCGGCTGCGGGTCCCCTCCTCGGGCGAGCCCCTGCAGCTCTTGCGCCGCGGGGGCGAGATGGTCGAGATCCCGCCCGCGGAGTTCGACCCGCAGGGCAAGGACAGCTTCGCGTGCTTCGCGGACGCCATCGCGGGCGTGGCACCCACGCCGGTTCCCGGTGAGACGGGGCACGCCATCCAGCTCGTGCTCGACGCCATCCTCGCCTCGGGCGAGCGGGGCGGGGCCCTGGTACCGATCGTCCGGTCGTCGCCCTTGTAGGGCGCGTCCCGCTCTGCGGGATGGCGCGTCGGTCGTTGCCGTTGT
>CAZIWQ010000333.1:6584-7040 GCA_964542355.1 uncultured Armatimonadia bacterium | reverse complement strand
GAGCGTGGGGCCCGATCAGGCGTCAACGCTGCGCCTGATACCCCACGGCCAGACTGGAGCGGGGGCTGAGGCACCCGTCGCTCCATGCTCAGCGCAACGCCGACGGCCCGCCGCAGGCCTCACGTGCACGCACGCTGTACGTCACGCTTCACGATGTAGCCCCCGGGGCCGCTGCCTGGCACGGTGGCGAGGTCAATGCCGGCTTGTCGCGCCAGGACCCGTGCGGCCGGGGTGGCACCGACACTTTCCGCGCACGCCACGACCGGCGGCGCCGGCGACTCCGCGGCTGCCGCGCCCGCCGGCAGGGGCTCCTCCGCGGCCTCCGCGGCAGCCTCGTCCTCCCCGACAACCTCCCCCGGCTCGCCCACCCACAGCAGTGTCTGGCCGGTCGTGACCGTGTCGCCCTCCGCCACCATCAGCTTGAGGACATGCCCGGCGGCGGATGACTCGAGCTCC
>CAZIWQ010000333.1:0-6574 GCA_964542355.1 uncultured Armatimonadia bacterium | reverse complement strand
TTCTCAGTCTCCAGATCGGCGAGGATGTCGCCGACCGCGACGCGGTCACCGACGTCCACATACCACGTCACCAGCACCAGCTCATCGGTGATCTGTCCGGCGTCGGGCACGACGATGCTGGTCGCCATCTCAGGCCCCCCTCCCGGATGCGCCATACAGGCGCATGAGCGCGCGCACGGCCGCCACCACGGCAGCCTTCGCGCCCAGCAGGAAGTCGCCCGGCTTGCGCGAGCCAACACGGGTCTGGTAGTCGGCGGAGCCAGGATCGGCGGCCAGTGCCGCCTGCGCTGACTCCAGGTACCGCCGCTTCATCACCGTGCCCACGTGGAAGAGCGAGACGCCACCGGCCACGAGCGCCGTCACCGTCGCCGCGGCCAGCCCGCTGCCGCCATGGATGACCAGGGGGATGTCCACGGCCCGCCGAATCGCTCGCAGCCGGTCGCAGTCGACGGTCGCGGTCCCGTCGGTGCGCAGGTGCATGTTGCCGACCGAGACCGCGAGGCAGTCCACGCCGGTCCGCAAGACAAACTCTCGGGCCCGGGCGGGGTCGGTCAACTCGCCCGCGCCCTCCTCGCCGAAGCTGGGGAGGCGTCCCAGCTCCGCCTGCACCTCGACGTCCCGTGGATGCGCGAACTCGACCACGAGCTGCGTCAGCGCCACGTTGCGCGCGTAGGGGAGGTGGGAGGTGTCGAGCATCACGGCATTGAAGCCGGACCTGGCGCCCCGGAACGCGTGCGCAAGCTCGGGGACCTCATTGAGGATCAGCGCCGCGGGGACGCTGAGGCTGTCGGCGACCGTACGGCCATAGGCGCCCAGAGGTTCGATGCCGAAGCGGTCGAGCCATGTCGGGTCCATCGTCATGCCGCCGACGCCCAGGACGACGGGCGCCTGCTCCGCCTCAGCGGCCTCCGCGACCGCCTCGAGGCTGTAGGTGTCCCACGCCTCGAAGTAGCCCACCGCATAGCCGCCGACCCGTGCGGCGCGTAGCAGTGTTGACAGCGGGGCTAACGCCATGCGAGCACCTCCCGCACCGCCCGGATGATGTCCGGCTCGTCGGGCACGTAGTAGCGCTCCATCACGGGGGCGAAGGGTACCGGCGTGTCGGGAGCCGTCACGCGCAGGATGGGGGCATCGAGGTGCCCGAAGGCCTGCTCCTGGATCTCGGCGGCCACCTCACCGGCCCACCCGCCCGTGCGCGGGCACTCGTCGACGATGACTAAGCGCTCGGTCTTGCGGACCGAGCTCACCACCAGCTCCGTATCGAACGGCACCAGGGTGCGGGGGTCGATGATCTCGCACGAGATACCCTCCCGGGCGAGGGTCGCGGCCGCCGCGAGGGCCTTGTAGACCATCAGGAGCTTGGCGACGATGGTGACGTCGCTGCCTTCGCGCCGGATGGCGCCCTGCCCGAAGGGGATGGTGTAGTCGGCGACCGGCACCTCGCCCACGGGCGAGAGCGCGCCCTGCTCGGCCCGCATCCCCTTGCTGCCGTAGAGCAGCTTGTGCTCGAAGAACAGGACGGGGTTGTCGTCGCGGATGGCGGTCTTGAGCAGGCCTTTGGCGTCGTAGGCGGTGGCGGGACAGGCGACCTTCAGCCCGGGAACGTGGATGAAGAAGGCCTCCGGGCTCTGGCCGTGCTGGGCGGCGCGCGTGGTGGCGCCGCAGGGGGCGCGCATTACCATTGGCACCGTCAGCTTGCCGCCCGACATGTAGCGCAGCTTGGCGGCCTGGTTCACAAGCTGATCCATGGCGCAGAACAGGAAGTCGCTGTACTGCACATCGGCGATGGGTCGCATGCCGGCGAGGGCCGCGCCGACGGCGGCCCCGGCGATCCCCGCTTCCGAGATCGGGGTGTCGAGGATCCGCTCGTGCCCGAACTCCTCCGCCAGCCCCAGCGTCACGGTGAACGCGCCCCCAAACCCCCCGGGAATGCCGATGTCCTCGCCGAGGCAGAAGACGCGTTCGTCGCGCCGCATCTCCTCGCGGATCGCCTCGCGCAGCGCCTCGGCAATGGTCATCGTCACGGTCTCAACCTGCGGGGTATCCATCAGCGCACCCCCTCTTCGGCGAAGACGTGCCGCAGGCAGTCGCGGGGCTCGGGGGAGGGGCTGTCCTGTGCAAACCGGACGGCCCGCGCCACCTCGGCTGCGACCTCCGTGGCGATGGCCGCCAGGTCCGTCGCGGTAGCGTGCCCGGCGGCCTCGAGTTGGCCTGCCAGGCGGGGGATGGGGTCGCGCGCTTTCCACTCGTCCTCTTCCTCCCGCGTCCGATAGCCCCGGGTGTCGCTGCGCGAGTGTCCGCCAAACCGGTAGGTCTCGCACTCGACCAGAGTCGGGCCCTTCCCCCGGCGGGCGCGCGCGAGCGCCGGGACAATCGCCGCGTGGACGGCGAGCACATCCATCCCGTCCACGGTGACCCCGGGGATGCCGTAGCCCTTCGCGCGATCGGACAGCCGCTTGAGCTTCGCCACCTGCGCGACCGGAGTCGAGGCGCCGTAGCGGTTGTTCTCGCACACGAAGACCACCGGCAAGTCCCAGATCGCGGCCATGTTGGCGCTCTCGTGGAAGGCGCCCTCATTGATCGCGCCGTCACCCAGGAAGCAGCAGATCACCTGGCCGCGGCGCCGCAGCTTGAAGCCGAGCGCCATCCCTGTCGCCACCGGCGTGTTCCCGCCGACGATGGCGATAGCCGTCAGTGCGCCAATCGCGGGATCGCCGGTGTGCATCGAGCCCCCGTAGCCGCCGGCGCAGCCCGTGGTCTTGCCGAACAGCTCGGCCATCATTGCATCCAGCGAGACACCTTTGGCGATGGCGTGGCCGTGGGGGCGGTGAGTGCTGGCGGTCCAGTCGTCCGGGCCGAGGGCCTCGCAGACGCCGACGGCACACGCCTCCTGGCCGCTGTACAGATGCAGCGTTCCCGGCATCCGGCCTTCGAGAAACAGTTGGTTGACCTGCTCCTCGAACCGGCGGATGCGCAGCATCTGCCGGTACATCCGCAGCATCAGCTCTCCCGATGGTGACATCGTGCAGTGGTCTCCTCTGGGGTGCCGAGTCGGTTGACCGACAGAGGAGTCATTCGATAGTCGGTCGATGATGCCTCCCCGCTCGGGGGGCGGCGGGACGACGGGAGCGTGGGAGGACGGCAACGGCAACCACGGAGACACGGAGAGCACGGAGAAGGCCACGGAGAACGGCAGGGAGAACGGCAGGGACGGGGGGAAGGGGGGAACGCACCCGACACCCCACACGAGGGCGGCGGAAGGGAGGGGACTGCCCTCTGCAGGGCGAAGCGGCACTGCGGACAGCGGCGGCGCCATGCCGCCCGGCTGCACCCATGTCGCAACCTGTGAGGTGTCGACCATGAGACTGCTGCGTCATGCTCTCCCGCTGGTGCTGGCTGTGTGCCTGCTGCCCCTGGCCGCACAGGCCCAATCACTGACACTGGCTGACAACGGCCGCACCGACTTCCGCATTGTCATCGCCCGGGACGCTTCGCCGTCGGTGAAGTGGGCGGCCGGGGAGCTGCAGAAGTGGCTCAAGGAGATCAGCGGGGCGACGCTGCCGCTCGCCACCGATGACACTCCCGTCAGTGCCCACGAGATCGTCCTGGGTGCGAACGCGCATCTGGCAAGTCTCGGCGTGCAGGCTCCGCTGCAGGAGTTGGGCACGGAGGGCTACCTCCTGCGCACGAGCGGGCCGCACCTCTTGCTCATCGGCGGACCGGTGCGGGGCGCGGTCTACAGCGTCTTCGGGCTGCTGGAAGACCACCTCGGCTGCCGCTGGTTCACGCCGGAAGTGAACCGGATCCCCCGGCAGAGCAAGTTGCTCATCGGTCCCCTGGATGAGAGGAAGATCCCTGCGCTGGAGTACCGCGAGCCCTTCGTCAAGGACTGCTTTGACGGCGACTGGTGCGCGCGCAACCGCCAGAACAGCTCCGCCGCGCGCCTAGAGGCACAGCACGGTGGCAAGATCCAGTACTACGGGTTCGTCCACACCTTCAATGACCTCGTGCCACCGGCGAAGTACTACGCCGAGCACCCTGAGTACTTCTCGCTCATCAACGGCAAGCGCATGAACGGGTACTACCAGCTCTGTCTCACCAACCCCGACGTGGTGCGCATCGCGACCGAGGAGATCCGCCGGCGCATGCGCGCGCACCCCGAAGCCTTCGTGTTCTCGGTGTCGCAGAACGATACGGGCGGGGCGTGCCAGTGCGAGAAGTGCCAGGCTGTCGTGGCGCGCGAGGGGTCGGAGTCCGGGCCGCTCATCGAGTTCGTCAACAAGATCGCCGACGCAGTGAAGGACGAGTTCCCCGACAAGGTGATCGACACCCTCGCCTATCAGTATACGCGGAAGGCCCCCAAGACTGTGCGGCCGCGGCCGAATGTGATCGTGCGGCTGTGCAGCATCGAGTGCTGCTTCTCCCACCCCCTGCGCACCTGCGACAGTCCCGCGAACGCGAGCTTCCGCAAGGACATCGCGGACTGGGCGAAGGTCTGCGACCGGCTCTGGGTCTGGGACTATACCACCGACTTCGCCAACTTCCTCGTACCCTTCCCCAACCGCCATGTGCTGCGCGACAACATCCGCTTCTTCATCGAGAACCACGTCACCGGCATCTTCGAGGAGGACACCTACACGACGCTGTGCGGGGAGTTCAACTCGCTGGACGGGTACATGCAGGCCAAGTTCCTGTGGAACCCCGACTACGACCCCGAGGTGGCGATGAACGAGTTCCTGGCGGCTGTCTACGGCAAGGCCGCGGGGCCGATCCGGCAGTACCTGGACCTTCTCCGCGACAAGGTGGTCAAGGAGAACATCCACCTGCGCATCTGGGAGGGGCCGAACGCGGCGCACCTCACCGATGAGCTTCTGGAGGCCGGAGACAGGCTCTGGGACCAGGCGGAGGCGGCGGTGGCGGATGACCCCGCGACTCTCGGACGCGTCCAGGTGGCGCGCCTGAGCCTCGACTGGGAGCTGCTGGAGCGCACTCGGCGGGCGACGACGGGCCCGTATGCGTTCCGCGCCGGGAAGTACCAGGCTGACGTGGAGCCGCGCTATGCCCGCCGCGTGGAGCGGTTCTTCTCTACCGCGGAGAAGAACGGACTGACGGCCCTGCGGGAGGGTGGCAGCCCGCCGGCGACACTGAAGCAGCGCATCCGGGCGAAGGCCGGCTCCTTCGACGTGGTTACCCTCAGCGACGCCGCCCTGGCGGTAGGGATCGTGCCCGGCATCGGCGGTCGGGTGCTCATCATCCAGCCGGCCGGCGCGGCGAACCTGTGCTACACCGGCGTCCCCGAGGACCCGGGCTACCCCGCCATCGGTGGCTATGCCGAGTCCTGGCAGGGAGCCCCCCAGGGCCCCGGCTGGTCGGATGAGTTCACCGCGTCCGCCCCGGAGGAGACCGACGACTGCAAGGCGCTGGAGATGACCTGCGACCTGCGCGAGGGTGTGAAGTTGGCGCGGACGGTGATGCTGCCGAAGGGCCGCGGCTACTTCGAGGTCCTGTCCACCGTCACCAACTCCTGCAAGGAGGATCAACCCGGCGACCTGCGGGGCAGCTTCGGCCTCAATCTGGGCGACACCGACCAGGTGACGGCGGTGCTCCCGGCGATGGGCAGTCAGGGCGTCATCAGCCTGTCGCTGTCCGCCGGCGAAGCCGAGAAGCAACTCTCGTTCACCGGCGCCCAGATCGCCCGTGGTATCAAGTTAGCCAATCACACCGCCGGCCGCGGGATCGAGGTTATCCCGTCCGCGCCCGCCATCGAGCGCGTCTGGCTCCGCGTCGACGCCCGCCGCGATGTCATCACCTTCGAGGTGAAGACGAAGGCCCCCCTCAAGCCCGGTGAGAACACCTGGCTGCGGCAGCGAGTGCGGCCGCTGCGCGACCTCGCTGCCGTTCCCCGGGCCCCCCACACCGGCGCGACGACACACGCCTCCCTGCGGGTGGTGGCCCAGGATGACCTGATCGGTGTGGGTCGCTACGGCGAGTGGGGCTGGATCGAGGAGGCGGCCGGGGCGGAGGACGGCTTCGCCATCCGCTTCAACAACAACCACATCGAGTGGTGCTGCCAGTGGCGGTACTCACCCTCCCAGTTCGAGCCGGGGGTGAAGTATGACGTGTTCGCCAGGATCAAGGTCGACAAGATCGGCAACACCGGCAGTGCCTTCTGGGCGGGGGTCTACGATGCGGAGCACGGCGTCGGCCTGGGCAGCATCCAGCCACCGATGACGCAGATCGCGGACAGCGAGTGGCACCTGTACAAGCTCGGGACGGTCACTCCGGCCGAGGGTCACTATGTCTGGATGGGCCCCCAGAACAACGCCGCGAGCCAGCGCGGGCTGTGGCTGGACTACTTCGAGCTGAGGGCGGTGAAGTAGGGGGCAGCTACTCGGCCGCGGCCCGCCTGACAGACGGCGACGGCGGACGGCATGTCTGCCTCACCCCCGGCCCCTCTCCGTTCCGGAGAGCGGGGTGAACGACTGCAGCGCCGGCAGACGGCAAGCCTCGTCGTGTCGCTATCTCGACAGGCCACTCGTGAGCGACACCCGGCACCCACCCTCAGACACCCCCT
>CAZIWQ010000332.1:0-7043 GCA_964542355.1 uncultured Armatimonadia bacterium | reverse complement strand
GGCCCCCCCGCGCCGCTCGGCCCCACCGCCACCACGGCCGCCGCGCCGCGACCCCCGCGCCTAGCCGGCCCGCTCAGCCCCGGTGCTACTCCCCACTTGCGGCGAAATCCCGCCCTGTCTATAATCACTCGGACGCGTCGAACCTGGGGGGCTGCGCGCCGACCCTGTCGTACCGTCCCGCGCCCGCGGGCTCCTGGCGCCTGCCCGCGTGCCTGCGGTGTGTCGCCGGCGAGGCTGTCCCGGCCGCCCCGCCCCCCGGACCGTCCCGTCCCGCCGCGCTGCAGACCCCGCGCGGCGGCACCCATGCGGTGATACCGCACTACCGGGAGCCATGTCCACATGCTTAGTGACCTCGAAATCGCCCAGGCAGCAACGCTGCGCCCGATCCACGACGTCGCCGCCGACATCGGCATCCATGATGACGAGCTCGACTTGTACGGGCGCTACAAGGCCAAGGTCGACCTGTCCGTGCTGGACCGCCTGGCCGCCGCCCCCGACGGCCGCCTCGTGCTCGTGACCGCCATCACCCCCACCCCGCTCGGTGAGGGCAAGACCGTCACGACCCTCGGTCTCGGCCAGGCACTCCGCCACATCGGCAAGCAGGCGATCACGACGATCCGCGAGCCGAGCATGGGCCCCGTGTTCGGGATCAAAGGCGGCGCCGCCGGCGGCGGCTATGCCCAGGTCGTCCCGATGGAGGATCTCAACCTCCACTTCACCGGCGACATCCATGCCGTCGCCGCCGCCAACAACCTGCTCGCCGCGATGATCGATGCCAGCCTCTGGCATCACAACCCCCTCCAGATCGACCCCTATTCCATCTCCTGGCGCCGCGTCGTCGACATGAGCGACAACTTCCTGCGCAACATCATCGGGGGCCTGGGCAGCAAGACCGACGGCCGCCCCCGCGCCACCGGCTTTGACATCGCCGTCGCCTCCGAAGTAATGGCCATCCTGGCGCTCGCCACGAGCCTCACCGATCTGCGCCAACGCCTCGCCCGCATCCAGGTCGCCCAGACGACCGAGGGCAAGCCCGTGACCGCCGAGGACCTCCACGCCGCCGGCGCCATGACCGTGCTGATGCGCGAGGCCCTCAAACCCAACCTGATCCAGGGCCTCGACGGCGGTGCCTGCTTCGTCCACGCCGGGCCCTTCGCCAACATCGCCATCGGCACCAACTCCATCCTCGCCGACCGCATCGCGCTCAAGTGTGCCGACTATGTGGTGACCGAGGCCGGCTTCGGCGCCGACTGCGGGGCCGAGAAGTTCCTCGACATCAAGTGCCGGGTCGGCAACATGCGCCCTCACTGCGTCGTCATCGTCGCCACCGCCAAGGCGCTCAAGATGCACGGCGGGGCCTTCAAGTTCCCTCCCGGCCGCAAGCCACCGCAGGAGGAGATTGAAAAGGAGAACGTGCCCGCACTCGAGCTCGGGGCTCAGAACCTCGTCAAGCACATCCAGAACATGCGCCTGTTCGGCCTGCCCGTGGTTGTGGCCATCAATACCTTCGCCTACGACACGGACGCCGAGCTCAACGCGATCGAGCGCATTGCCCTGGGTGCGGGGGCCTCAGCCGCGGTTCGCAGCCACGTCCACGCCGACGGCGGCCCCGGCGGGGCCGACCTCGCCGCAGCCGTCGTCGCCGCCTGCGACGAGCCCTCCGAGTTCCGCTTCCTGTACGACCTCGAGCTGCCGATCAAGCAGAAGATCGAGCTCATCGCCACCCGCATCTACGGCGCCGACGGCGTGGATTACTCTCCGGAGGCCGAGCAGAAGGTCAAGACCTACACGGAGCAGGGGTATGGCAACTTGCCGATCTGCATGGCCAAGACGCACCTGTCGCTGAGTCACGACCCCACGCTCAAGGGCTGCCCGACCGGCTTCACCGTGCCGATCCGCGACATCCGCCCCTCGGTTGGGGCGGGGTTCCTGTATCCCTTGTGTGGTGACATGCGCACGATGCCCGGCCTGCCCACCCGCCCGGCCGCCGTTGATGTCGACATTGACGAGCACGGCAACACCGTCGGCCTCTTCTGATGCCTCCGCTGTCGCCGTTGCCGTGCTCCCCTCTCCTGCAAGGAGAGGGGCCGGGGGTGAGGCCGCCGTCGCCGTTTCCGTTGCCGTGCTCCCCTCTCCTGCAAGGAGAGCGGCCGGGGGTGAGGCCGCCGTCGCCGTCGCTATCAGCTTTCTAGCTATTCGCTATGCGCTCTCTGTGCCGTCCTCACTGCCGCCACTATCTCATCACGAAGAGGCGAATCACCGTGAGTGCAACGCTGCTTGAAGGCGCCCCGATCGCAGACCAGATCAAGTCCGACGTGCGGGCCGCCATCGCCCGCCTGGCAACTCCCCCCAGCCTGTGCGCGGTGCTGGCCACCGACAACAAGGGTGCCGCCTTCTACGCCCAGGCCCAGGGCAAAGCGTGCGAGGAGGTTGGCATCGGCTTCGAGCTGTGCGACCTCGGACCCGAGCCCGATGAGGCCGCCATCACAGCCAGGATCGCCGCTCTCAACGCCGATCCGCAGGTGACCGGGATCATCTTGCTCATGCCGGTGCCGCCGGGCGTCGATGCCCGCGTCCTGCAGCGATGTATCGACCCCAACAAGGATGTCGACGGAGTGCATCCGGCCAACCTCGGACGCGTCGTGCAGGGGAGCACGGCGCTGGCCCCCTGTACCGCCCAGGCGGTGCTGGCGCTCGCCCGCGCCTCCGGGGTCGCCCTGTTCACCGAGCCGATGGCGGCGGCGCAGAAGGGCACCGAGGTGTGCGTTGTCGGCCATAGCGAGATCGTGGGCAAGCCCGCCGCGCTGCTGCTGCTCGACCGCTTCTGCACCACGACCGTCTGCCACATCGGCACCCGCGACCTGCAGGCGCACACGACCGCGGCCGACCTGTTGGTGGTGGCCGTCGGCAAGGCCGGGCTAATCCGCGGCGAGCACATCAAGCCCGGTGCCGTGGTCATCGACGTCGGCATCAACCGCATCAAGGATGCCGAGGGCAAGACGAAGACGGTGGGCGACGTGGTCTTTGACGAGGCCGTCGAGATTGCCTCGCAGATCACCCCGGTGCCCGGTGGGGTGGGCACGGTGACAACGGCGATGCTCCTCAAGAACATCATCGACGCCGCCCAGGTGCAGGCGCGGTAGAACCGTGGCGAGGAGCAATCCCATGCGAGAAGCGCTACCGTATGCGGTCCCCATGGCACTGCTGGCGCTGGCGCTGCTTCCTCTGGCTGCAGTTGCCGGCGCCCCGCCGTTCGCCCGCACAGCGCATCCCGACGCCCAGTGGTTTCCCGAGGCCGGGCTGGGGCTGTTCATGCACTGGGGGATCCACAGCGTCCCCGGAATCCAGCCGTCGTGGGCGATGATCAAGGACTACCCGGCCGGGGGCGACGCGCGCTTCCACCCCCCGGAGAAGTACTACGCGCTGGCGAAGCAGTTCAACCCGCAACACTACGACCCCGACCAGTGGATGGCGGCGGCCGCGGCCGCCGGGTTTGCCTATGCCGTCCTGACCACCAAGCACCACGACGGCTACGCCCTGTGGCCCACCCACTTCGGCGACATGAGCACCCGCCAGTACATGGACGGCCGGGACCTGCTCATGCCATACGTCGAGGCCTGCCGCCGGCATGGCCTGAAGGTCGGCTTCTACTTCTCCCCCACCGACTGGCACTACCCCGGCTATCCCGTCGGCGATGTCGACTTCGACTACCACAAGCGGGGCAAGCACGCACCTGTCGACCCGCTGGCGAATCGGCAGGCGTTCGAGGCCTTCTACGAGTACACCATCGGGCAGCTCGGCGAGCTGCTCACGCGCTATGGGAAGATCGACCTCCTCTGGTTCGACGGCATGGGGTGGCCCGGCATCAGCGACATCCGCACCAACCAGACGCTGCAGTGGGTACGCACGCTCCAGCCGGGGATCGTCATGAACAACCGCTGGGGCGGCGTCGGGGACTACGGGACACCGGAGTGGGACTTCCCCCACGGTCGCCCGTCCGGCTGGTGGGAGTATTGCATCGCGTGGAACGGACACTGGGGCTATAACCCGCGCGGGCGCTTCCGGCCGACGACATGGGTGATGGAGACGCTCGTGAAGTGCCGCGCGTGGGGTGGCAACTTCCTGCTCAATGTTGGCCCGGCCCCGGACGGCACGATGCCGCCCGGCTTCTACGAGCACTGCGCGCAGTTGGCGCAGTGGATGGCCCACAGCCGCCGGTCGCTGATCGGCGCGCTCCCGACGCCGGGCGAGGACCGCGCGAACGTCCCGATCACTCAGGGCGAGGGCGTGTGGTACCTCCACGTCCTCCCCGGGCACACGGGGGCACTGGAGGTGCGCCGCGACGGTGCGCCACAGCAGGTGACGCTACTGGCGACGGGAGCGGCCCTCCGCTACACGCGCGAGAACGGGAAGCTGTCCATCGAGCTGCCGGCTGAGCGGGCGACCGCGCTCGACGATGTGGTCGCGGTGAAGTGGGAGGGCTAGGGGTCCGGCCGAAGAGGCCACATCCCGCCGGCCCCCGGGCGCAGCGGCCGGCTGAGTGCCCGCTACGGGTCTCTGAGCGTAGCGTCGCGGCCTCAGAACGACTCTTCGGCCGCTCTTCTCGGTGACCGTCCTCGGACGCGGCGGGCCGCTTGTCACGGCTGTTCCCCCCGCCGTTCCCTTGCCGTCTGCTATTCGCTCACTCGCTATCAGCGATCGGCTTCTCGCTGATCTCACACAAAGGAGTACCGATCCATGCACTGCCCGCCACTGGCCTTCCGTTCATTCGCTCTCGCCGTCACGCTGCTCGCTGTGGCCGGCGGTGCCATCGCCGCCGGGATCCTGAATGCCTTTGACCCCGCCTGGTCGCCGGGCGGCGACAAGCTCGCCTTCGCCAGCAGTCGCGACGGCAATGCCGAGATCTACGTCGCTGCCCCTGACGGCAGCGGCACGCTACGCCTGACCACCAACCCCGGTGTCGATCGCTCTCCCGCGTGGTCCCCCGATGGGAAGCAGATTGCCTTCATCAGTGCCCTGACCGGCGGCGGCGTGTTTGTGATGAACGCTGACGGCTCCGCCCCCCGGCAGATCACTCGCCCCGGGGAGGGCCAGACCGACGCCACCCCCTCGTGGTGCGGCGACAGGATCGCGTTCGCGCGGCTGCAGGGAGGCAAGGGAGACATCTGGACGGTCGGTGTCGACGGCTCCGGCGCAGCCAACCTCACCGGCACCGCGGACATCGACGAGGCCGGCCCCCGCTGGTCGCCCGATGGCAGCCAGATTGCCTTTGTCGTGCCCGGAGCGGGCCTGTGGGTCATGCAGGCCGACGGCACGGGCCGCCGCCAGGTCATTGCCGGGCCGATCAGCGAGCTGCCCGCCTGGTCCCCGGACTCCTCGTGCCTCGCCTATTCCGCAGGGACGGAGGGGCTCCACGTCGTCGCTGCCGATGGCACCGGGGACAGCCGCCTCGGCCCCGCCGACGCCCCGCGCAGCGAGCGCACCCCGGCGTGGTCCCCTGACGGCAAGCAGCTCGCCTACGTGGTCCGCCAGGACGGCACGCGCATTGAGCTGCGCTCGCTCGCCGGCACCCCCGCGGCGACGGCCATGGCGAAGGTTACCGACCCCGCCCTCGAGCGCGCTCTGCGCCAGCGCATCGGGCTCGCGACCGGCCCCATCCTCCCCGCCAACCTGCGCGCGATCACCGGCGGTCTTGACCTCACCTGGAAGGGCATCACCGACATCTCGGGGCTGCAGGCGCTCACCGGCGTCACGGATCTCAACCTCGGCGGCAACGCCATCAGTGACCTCACCCCGCTGGCGGGCCTCAAGCAGCTCAAGCGGCTCTGGCTGGGCACCAACCGCATCGGTGATCTCGCCCCGCTCAGCGGGCTCGCCGAGCTCGAGCTCCTGGATGCCGGCGACAACCGTGTCATCGCCGACCTGCGCCCCCTGGCGGGCCTGACTGCGCTCTCCGAGCTGCACCTGTCGTCCAATGCCATCTCCGACCTCGGACCGCTGTCCGGCCTGACGCGCTTGCGCCGGCTCGGCCTGTGGCGTAACCGCATCAGCAATCTCGCCCCACTCAGCAGGCTCACCCAGCTCACCTTCCTCGACCTGGGCGTCAACCGCATCAGCGACGTGGGCCCCCTGGCGGGCCTGCAGGCGCTTGACTGGCTCTCGCTCGGCGGCAACCAGATCACCGATCCGACACCTATCGGTCAGCTTGCGAAGCTGCAGCAACTCAACGTCGACAACATGCGACTGGACAACCTGCGCTTCCTGGCCAACCTGCCGCACCTGCGGACGCTCGCGGCGGGCGGGTGCGGGCTGGCCAGCCTCGAGGGCCTCGCCGGCTGCCCGGCGCTCGAGGAACTGCATGTGTGGGGCAACCGCCTCATCGATGTCCGGGCTCTCACCGGTCTCGCCAAGCTCAACCGCCTCAACCTCGACAACAACCGGGTCACCGACATCACTGCGCTGCGTGGCCTGGTGTGTCTCGTCTGGCTCAACCTCAACTGGAACCCCCTGGCGGACCTGTCACCGCTCACAGGTTTGGTCAACCTCCAGGAGCTCGCTCTGGCCGGGACGCAGACCGTGGATGTCTCCCCCCTCAAGTCACTGCGCCTGCTGCGCAATCTGTGGCTGCAGGAGAATCCCATCGCCGACGCATCGCCGCTGGCGGAGTTGCGGGGGCTCGAGAACCTCTGGCTCGACGGGAGCAGCGTCGCGAGCATTCACGCGCTCGTTCCCGCGGATGTGCTGCCGAAGCTGAAAGGGCTGATCCTGGGGTGGAACAACCGGCTGGACAGGAGTGCGGGGTCAGACGACATGCAGGACGTGGCCGCCCTCCGCGCCCGGGGAGTCAACGTGCAGATGTAGGGCCCGCGTAGCGAGGCTGCTGTCTCTCGGTCAGCCCGTCGGTGCCCGCGCGAACCGCACCTCCTGGTCATTGTCATCCTGAGGAGCGCATACGGCTTCGCAGAAGCCGCAGCGACGAAGGATCACACTACGCACCCAAGCGACTTCGGCTGATGCTGATCCTTCGCCCGAAGACCGCGCTG
>CAZIWQ010000331.1:1476-7047 GCA_964542355.1 uncultured Armatimonadia bacterium | reverse complement strand
AGGGATGGCAACGACTGCTCTCACCTCGGGGATGTCGTTGCTGTTCACCCCTCTCCGGAACGGAGAGGGGTCGGGGGTGAGGCAGACGTGCCGTCTGCCGTCCTCCCCCCTCCGCGCGAGCAGGGGGCCCGAGGGGTAGGTCGCCGTGCCACCGGCGGCGAAAGGTCGAGCTAGCCAACGGCGGCGGGGCACAGGTCAGCGTGCTCCCCCGCCGTCATCAGCCGTCGCTCCCCCTCCCCGTGGGGAGGGGGTTGGGGGGTAGGCCGCCGTTGCCGTCCGGTGATCGCTTCCCCGGCGCGCCATCCCGCCTTGCGGGACGCGCCCTACAGACGGCACGGCAAACGGCGGACGGAACGGCGGCGCGGTCCCAGGGAACGGCAAACACACGTCGGCGTACCACGGAGGTCAGGTCATGTCTCGCTGGATCGTGTCCGGGCTGCTGCTGACTCTCATCACGTCTGCCTCGGCGGAGAGCTACCGCTTCGACATGGGGTCGGCGACCAGCCCGCTGGCGCCCGGCTACACCCGCGTCACGCCGGCGACACTGCTGTCGGCCAACCCCGACTACGGCTGGACGCGGGCGCCCATGACCGTCATCTTCCGCACCGACCCCGACAACCCGTACTACGCGACCCAGGACACCGCGCCCGAGTTTGCGCTCTACTCCGATGGCGTGCTGTCGCTGGAGGAGAACTCGTTCGTGTTCCGGGTGCCGGCAGGGCGCTACGCGGTGACCGCGGTCATCGGCGACCTGGCCATCGGCGAGGCGCGTCCGGGCAACTCGATCTGGGCCAACGGCGTGCAGGTCGCCACCGATGAGCTGACCAATGCGAGTGTGAAGGCCTTCCGCTTCCCCGTCGCGGCGCCGGAGGGGCAGATCACGCTGCGCTTCCGGGCCGATAGCCTGCAGAAGTATGTCACGGTGATTGCCGTCACCGCGGAGGCGGTGGCGCAGGACGCGCAGGTTGCCCCCTCCGTGCAGCAGTACCCGACGACCCCTCCGGGACCGGCCGAGTTCCGCGCCAACTGGGAGATCCTGCAGACGCGGCTGATCGCCGACTGGGAGCGCGCCAAGGCCGCACTGACGGCCGAGGGGGTGGACCTGCGAGAGTGGGCCGAGCGCAGCGCGACGCTGCGGCAGCTCCCCGGCTACCGCGAGTACTGGGGCTGGGGCCTCGGCTCCGGCGCATGGGAGCGCATCAGCGGCCCGATGGGGGGCCTGCCGATCGGCCGCCTGTGCACGGCGTTCCGGGAGATGGGGATCGACGGCTTCTCCACCAACAGCGGAGCGCTCGTCAAAGAGCTCACGGCGGTCGGCCTGAAGCACGCGGTCACCGGGTCGGCGGAGGGCTTCCCGCGCGGAGACATGACCGGTGTGCCCCTCAACCTGATGAAGAACGCCGACGGCTCGACGACGACGGTGCCGCGCGTGTGGTCAAACTGCGCGCCGGAGGCGATCCGGACGTTCCAGGAGGTGTGGCGCGAGCGGCTGGCGGCGGCGGCGCCGGGTGCGAGCTTCTTCGTGATCGATGAGCCCCGCGGGATGTGGTACGCGGGGCGCTACGGTGATGTCAGTGAGCCGGCGCAGGCGGCGTTCAAGCGCTGGGCCGCCGAGCACGGCTGGCACGAGCTGGCGGCGAAGGGCATCCCCGAGCGCGCCCGCAGCCTCGACTTCTATCGCTTCTACCAGTTCCGGCTGCAGTCGGTGGCACTGTTGGTGCGGGCCTTCACCCGCGATACGCCCGTCGCGGATGTGCCGACGATGCCGGGCAATGGCAATGCCGGCCCGGAGCAGATGAACCACAGTTGCTACTGGCCGCCGGCGATGGCCCAGCACGGCCTCGTGAGTGCGACCTGGGCGTACGACAACCCGGCCTCGTGCAAGATGTACGCCGAGACACTGCGCATCGCCGAGGAATTGGGGGGCCAGAGCGTCATCGTCCCACCGCTGTACGCGGAGGCGCATACGCCGGCGCAGGACCTGCCGATGAACACGGCCTGCATCAGCGCCCTCACGACGCGGGTGCTGCCCTGGCATTTCCGCGGCCCCACCGTGGCCCCCAACCGCATCGACTGGATGAAGGCGGTCTTCTATGGTGCGCGGCTGACTCACGCCACCAGCGGCCTGACGCACACACCGCCCCTGTATGTGTGGTGCCCGGAATCGATCGTCTACAACGACCTGGTGGAGTTCAACGCGGCCGAGGCGGCGCACTGGAAGGTCACCTGGCAGGCCCTGTTCGACGCTAACCTCGACTACAAGGTGACCACGACGCTGGCCGTGCCGCCGCCGGCGGTCGTCATCTACTCGTGCGTGCGTCCCGTCCTGAGCGAGGAGGAGTTCGGTCGCCTCCAGCGCTTCGTCGCCGGCGGCGGGACGGTGCTATGCACCTTCACCCGCCCGCCCGAGTGGCCCGACGGGAGACCGATCGCCGAGTGGGGCACGCTGCCCGCGGGGCGCGTCATGACGCTTGACCTGAGCCCGGCGGGCCTGCGCGATGAGGTCGGCCAGCGAGGGCTGGCGCGCAACTGGGAGACCGGCGCCGCGGCGCTCAAGACCTATCTGTACCAGCGCGAGGGGACGCGCGTACACCTGATCAACAATACCGACCCCGCCGCACCGGCGAGTTTCGTCCTGCCCGCGCCGGTGACGGATGCGCTCAGCGGCGCCAGGCTCGAGCGGGGTGCCACACTCACCGTGCGTGCGGCCGGCTACGCGCTGCTTGAGGAGAGAGCCCAGTAGGATGGCAGCCCGCACCGTGTGGTCGCTGCTCGCGAAGCTGCGGGCCGACGCCCTGCGTAGCAACCCACACCTGGCTCAGGCGTCGCCGGCGCGGCGCGAGGGCGTTGTCTTCGCGCACGCCTTGCGGCACCTGCCCATCGGCCTCCCCCCCGGCGCCTCACTGGCCGGGGAGTTCGGGTGGGAGTGGTGCACTCCGTCCGAGCTGGCGCGATGGGAGGCCGATGACGCCCCCGCCCCGACCCCGGCGCCACCCGCGGCCGCCCCCTCGCCCCAGCAGCTCATGGCCGACCGCTTCCACTGCTTTGGCAGCGATGGCGGCGGGGGGCATACGACCGTCGACTACGAGCGCGTGGTGACCGAGGGGCTGCAGCGCTTCCTCGTACAGATCGATACTGAGATGGCGGGCGCGGCACAGGACAAGCAAGAGTTCCTGGCGGGCATGCGGGCAGCGCTGGAGGGCGTGATCGCGTGGGCGGAGCGCTACGCGCAGTTGGCGGAGACGCTGGCGGAGGCGGCGGAGGCGGCGGAGGGAGACCCGGCGCGGGCGCGGCTGCGCGAGCTCGCCGCACGCTGCCGGCGTGTCCCCGCTGCTCCCGCCGCGAGCTTCGCCGACGCCCTCCAGAGTATCTGGCTGGTGCACCTCGCCGTCGGCCTGTCCGAGGGCACCGGCTCCTCCCTCAGCCTGGGACGCTTCGACCAGTACCTGCTCGCGCTGTTCCTTCGCGACCAGGAGCAGGGCATCCCGCTGGACGTGCTGGAGACAGCGCTGGCGGAGTTCTTCCGTGCGCTCAACGACTTCTTCGGTGATGCCGCCTGCGCGCTGAATCTGGGGGGCCTGGACGCGAGCGGCCGGTGCCAGCTCAACCCGCTGTCGGAGACCATCGTGCGGGTGGCGCGGCGGCTACGGCTGGCCTCGCCCCTGCTCGCCGCACGCATTCACCGCAGTCTCGACCCACGGATCCATGAGTTGTATGCCGACCCGGTGCTGTGCGCGATGGGCCAGCCTACGTTCTATGGTGAGGAGGCCTGCCTGGAGGCACTGCTGCGGCGCGGGGTCCCGGCCGAGGAGGCCCACGGCTGGGCGGTCAATAGCTGCATGGGCCTGATGATGCCGGGGCAGGAATGGTCGAACATGTGGGGCACCGTGCTCAACCTCCTGCTGCCGCTCGAGCTGGCCCTCAACCACGGCCGGCCATTCCGGCACGAGCTGCCGCTCAATCTGGCGACCAGGCCACCCGACGACTACGGAGACTTCGACACGCTGTTTGCCACAGTGTGCAGCTACACGACGGAGCTGATCGACCTCTATCTCACGCAGACGGAGCAGGCGACGGAGCGACGGGGACAGGAGCATCCGAACCCCTTCGTCTCCGCGCTGCTGGCCGACTGCATCCGGCGCGGGCAGGACCGGCTCCTGGGCGGGTGCCGCTACCAGACCGTGATCGTGGAGGCCTTCGGCCTGGTCAACGCCGCCGACGCCCTGGTCGCGATCTCCGAGCTGGCCTTTGCCCGCCGCCGCTACCCGCTGGCGGAGCTCGTACAGGCGGCGCAGGTCGACTTCGCCGGCCACGCCGACATCCTCCACGCGGCGCGGCACACGCCGCACTATGGCAACGGTGATCCGCGCGCGGACGCCATGGTGCGCCGGCTGAGCGACCACTTCGCCGCTGCCGTCACGCAGCACTCGCGCCCCGGCCTGTGGTACCTGCCATCGTTCCACACGCTCAACGCGCACGTCGTCGCGGGCGCCAAGACCGCGGCGAGTCTCGATGGGCGCCGGGCGGGCGAGCCGCTGGCCAAGAACATCGGCACCACCCCCGGCCGCACCACCGAGGGGCACACGGGCCTGGTACGCTCGGCGGCCGCCGTCGACCAGCAGGCGTTCAGCGGCGGCCAGGCGCTCGACCTCCGGGTGGACCCGGCGCTGCTCGATGGCCCCGAGCCGCGCGGCAAGCTCCGCGCGCTCCTTCGCACGTACTTCGACATGGGGGGGCTGGAGGTACAGGTCAATGCCCTGAGCCCTGCGGTGCTGCGCCAGGCGATGGCCGACCCCGAACACCATCGCGACCTGTTGGTGCGCATTGCCGGCTACAGCGCCCACTACGTGACGCTGCCGGAGGCTGTGCAGCGCGAGATGATCGTCCGCTTCGAGGCCGGAATGTAGCCGGGGGCACGGCTCCCGCAACGCTTGAGGAGGTGTCCGTCGTGAAGCCATCCAGAAAGACCCGGGCCACACTGGTCGTGCTGCTCAGCGTGGTGGTGATCGTCGCAATCGGCACAGGCTGTCGGGCGGGAGTCGATCGCGGGCCGGCCACACCGAGCCCGGCCGTCAACCCACCGGCGCCCGCCCCCACCCCGCCACCGGCCCCCACGCCGACTGACACGCAGGCCGCCAACCCTGAGCCGCCGGCAGACCAGGCGAAGGTGGATACGACCGAGCCAATCGTGCCCTTCCCCCAGACCCTTGACGAGCTGCGCCAGAACTCGCGCGCCCTCAAGATCGCCACCCTGGTCGCGGAGAGCGTCGGGGGAGCCACGGTCGAGGCCTATGGCCACACCACAGCGAACGGCTGGGTGGTGAAGAAAGCCAGCGAGCGCGAGCCGTACATCCAACTGGAGTGCGCAAGCGACTGGGAGGACGGCGACTACATGAGCGGCTACTGGGCGCTGTTGCGCGCGCGCGGCAGCGAGTTCGAGGTCATCGCCGCCGGGCAGGAGGAGCTCACGGTGGCCGAGTTGCGCAAAGCCGGCATCAGTGCGGAGGAGTACCGGAAGGAGCTCTATCCCCTCCTCCAGTCATGGCCGAACAACAAGGACGGCCAACCCAC
>CAZIWQ010000331.1:0-1376 GCA_964542355.1 uncultured Armatimonadia bacterium | reverse complement strand
CATGACCTCGAAAGAGCGCGTCTTGCAGGCATTGGCGCACAAGCCGACCGACCGGGCGCCGGCCAACTACCACGCCAACAGTGACCTCACCGCACGCCTGCTGGCCGGCCAGGGGCTGCAGAATGAGGAAGAGCTGCTGCTCCAACTCGCGATCGACTTTCGCCGCATCCACATCGGCTACACGTTTCCGCACACGGAGCCGGACGCCGATGGCTATGTGCACAACATGTGGGGCCGGCGCTGGAACCCCACGCTGCCGGCCAGTGACCCGGCCCACTCCCTCTCCCCGTTCACCGAGTCGAGCAGCGTCGAGGAGGTCTATGCCCACCCCTGGCCCTCCGCCGATGCCGTCGACTACAGCGGGGTGCGTGCCCAGTGTGAGCGATATGCCGATCAGTACGCGACCTATGGCGCGCCCTGGAGCCCGTTCTTCCACGAGGTGGGGTGGCTGATCGGGCAGGAGAACCTGTACATGTGGATGCACACCCGCCCCGACCTCGTGACAGCGATCATCGATGCGATGGTGGGATACGAGGTGGCGGTCACGCGCCGCTTCCTTGAGGCTTGCGGAGGCCGGCTCGACATCACGTACTTCGGCAATGACTTCGGGACGCAGCGCGGCCTGTTCATCTCCCCCGCACACTGGGAGCGGTTCTTTCGCGCCCCGCTCAAGCGCTTCTACGACGTGTCGCACGAGTTCGGGTGCCTGGTGATGCAGCATTCGTGTGGGTCAGTGCGCGCCATCCTCCCGGCACTGATCGAGGACGGGGTGGACATTCTCGACCCCGTGCAGGTACGCGCCGAAGGGATGAGCCTGCCGTCGCTGGTGCGGGACTTCGGCGATCGATTGAGCTTCCACGGCGGGGTCGACACCCAGGGCACGCTGCCGTTCGGCTCTACGGAGGAGGTCCGTGCCGAGGTCCGCTCGTATCTTGACCTGACGCGTGAGCGTGGGGGCTACATCCTCACCAGCAGCCAGAACTTCATCCTCGACATTCCGGATGAGAACATCCTGGCGATGTACGACGAGAACCGGCGGGGGACGGCGGGAGCGTAGGAAACGGCCGAGGCAACCACGGAGACACGGAGAACACGGAGAACGACACGGAGAGCGGCGCGAGCGTAGGAGCGTAGGAAACGGCGAACGGCATGTCTGCCTCACCCCCGGCCCCTCTCCGTGCCGGAGAGGGGTGAACTGCGGACGACGCCAAGGACGCACAGTGGGCATCGTCGCGTTGTGTGCTCCCGCGAGCACGGAGTGAGCGACACCCGGCACTCACACTCAGCCACCCCTCGCCGGCACGGAGTCGTCATGCCGAGCGATCCGGCACCCAGGAACGATGAAGATCGCGGGGATGGCAACGACACGCCCTCAC
>CAZIWQ010000330.1:0-7055 GCA_964542355.1 uncultured Armatimonadia bacterium | reverse complement strand
ACGGCCCAAAAACAGCGCCGTCGTCTCGCTCGACGAGTTCCCCCGCCGACCGAGACGGTCGGCCTACGCGACTGCGGTTCGGACGGAATTCCCGGGCGTGCCGGCGCCTCCCTTGCCAAACCCCGTGATATCGGGTTCAATGCGCACAGGTCACACGCATGAGCACAGCAACCATGGACACCCCCCAGTTCGCGCGCTTCGAGCATGTCGAGGACGTCCGCGCCCGGCTTCATACCGCCGGGTATGTCGCCACGCGCGCCACCTGTACTGCCGTCTTCCTCGCCCAGCGGCTCGACAAGCCCCTGCTCGTCGAAGGCCCCCCCGGGGTCGGCAAGACCGAGCTCGCCAAGGCGTGTGCCGCCGGCCTCAGTCGGCCGCTCATCCGCCTCCAATGCTACGAGGGGCTCGACGAATCCAAAGCCCTCTATGAATGGGAGTATGCCAAGCAGCTCCTCTACACGCAGATCCTGAAGGAGGAGCTGGCGACGCTCCTGGCCGGTGCCGCCTCGCTCGCCGAAGCCATCGCGCGCCTCGACCAGGAGGATCGCGGCTTCTTCTCCGAGAGCTTCCTGCTGCCGCGCCCGCTCTTGCAGGCGATCACCTCCCCCGAGCCGGTCGTCCTGCTGATCGATGAGATCGACCGGGCCGATGAGGAGTTCGAGGCATTCCTCCTGGAGTTGCTCAGCGACTACCAGGTCAGTGTCCCCGAGCTCGGAACCGTGCGCGCGATCCACGTGCCGCTGGTGGTGCTCACCAGCAATGCCACCCGCGAGGTCTCCGACGCGCTGCGGCGCCGCTGCCTGCACCTGTTCATCGACTTCCCCTCCGCCCAGCAGGAGACCGAGATCGTGCGCCTGAAGGCCCCCCATCTCAACGAGCGGCTGACCCACAAGCTCGTCGCCATGGTCCATCGCCTGCGCGGCTGGGACCTCGAGAAGGCCCCGACCCTGAGCGAGACGCTCGACTGGGCCCATGCCCTCGTCGCCCTGGGGGCTGATAGCATGGACGCCGAGTTGCTGCGGCAGACGATGGGGGTCATCCTCAAGACCCGGCTGGACCTGGAAAGGGGCAAGCGGGAGGTCCAGACCCTCCTGAAAGCCTGATGCAGGCACGGCTGCTCAAGTTCGTCGCGCAGTTGCGGGCACGCGGGCTGGACATCTCCCCCGGCGAGCAGCTCGACGCTCTCGCCGCCCTCCAGCAGATCCGCTGGATCGACCGGTTCGCGTTCCGCGAAGCCCTGCGCGCCACCCTCGTCAAACGCCCCGAGTACTACCCCGTGTTCGATGCCGAGTTCGGGGCGTTCTTCGCCGCTCCCCCGTGGCCGCACGGCGAGGGGAAGGGGAGCCTGGCCGGCGGCGGGGGCAAGCGCGAGGGGCGTGCGAGCGCGCGACGCGGGACGGGTGAGGGCGAGGAGGGTGGCAGCGGGGGCGAGAAGGCGCGGCCGGTCCCACCTCGGCCGGCGCAGGCCGGGCCGCGCCTGCGCACCCCCAGCGACCACCAGCGCCCCGGATCGGCGCCGGCGGACCTCGAGGCGCCGGCGGGCAGCTCGCGGCGCGTCACCTTCCACGGGACACGGCCCCCCGGGACAGAACGCTCCGTCCAGGAGTTGATGCAGGGCGACCTCCGCCGCCTCTCCCCTGCCGAGGTGCGCGAGCTGCGCCGGCATGTCCGCACGCTCGCCCGGCGGCTGGCAACCCGCACGGCCCGGCGCCGCAAAGCCTCCCGGCGCGGACCCGTCGACCTCAAGCGCACAATGCGCCGCTCACTGCAGTACGGTGGCGTGCCGTTCACGCTCGCCCACCGCGCCCGCCGCCTGACGCACCCCGACCTGGTGGTGCTGTGTGATCTCTCCGGCTCGGTCCGCCAGGCAGCGGCCCTCATGCTGGAGTTCCTCAAGACGCTCCACGCCGGCAAGGGCCGGCTGCGCGTCTTCGCCTACACCAACCGCGTTGCGGAGATCAGTGGCGAGCTTGCGGACCATTCGGGCGACCTGGCCGACCTGATGGTCCCGGCCGGTCTGGACCCCCACACGTTCTCGGATTTCGGCGGCGCCTGCTATGATCTGCTGGCGCGCTTCCCCGGTCTGGTCGGCCCCCGCACCGCAGTCATCGTCATCGGCGATGGCCGCAACAACTACGGCGACCCGATGGTCTGGGCGTTCGAGGACCTGGTCCGGCCCGCCCGCAGGGTCGTCTGGCTGGTCCCGGAGGCGCGTGAGCGCTGGGACACCGCCGACAGCCAGATTGGCGCCTATGCAAGGCACTGCGCCGTGATGGCCGAGTGCCACACATTGGAGCGTCTCCTGCGCGCGCTGGAGCGAGTGTAGGCCGGGGGCCGGGGAGGGCACGCCCGCGGACGCGAGGAAGGGCCCGGGGCCGCAGAATGCCCCTGCCGCGGGAGGTCCCACCGATGATACCCCTGACCTGGCTGCGTCCCCTGACCCTTGGCTGTGCCCTTGCCTGCGCCTGTCATCCTGTCGCGGCGGTCGAGGGGCCCCGCACCATGGATGTGATCTGTCCCGCCACAGGCGGGCCGGTGACCCTCGATGGCGCACCCACCGAGGCTGCCTGGGAGCGCGCCGTCACTGTCGGTCCCTTGGTCCTGCTCCAGACCGGGGCGACTCCGGAACGGAACCTGACGCGGGCCCGCCTGCTCCACGATGACAAGGCCCTGTACCTCGCCGTGACGTGCCAGGGGAAGCCGGGGAAGGCGGGCCACCGCGGACCGCGGGACGAGGCGCAGGTGTGGGGCCACGACCACCTCGAGGTATTCCTCGACCCCACCCCGGACACGGATGACTACTACCATCTCGTGCTTGACAACGAGGGCTGCGGGCTGGACTCGCTGCGCGCCCCCGACACGGTGACCCCGCGCGGCCCGGCGTGGGACGGTGCGTGGGAGGGTGCGACCGCCCCCACCGCGGATGGGTGGAGCGCCGAGCTGCGCGTGCCGTTCGCGACGCTCGGCGTCGCCGGCGTGGCCGCCGGCGCCCTGTGGCGCATCCGCCTTGGCCGCGATGGCGCCGCGGACGGACCCATCATGTGGCCGCTCAATCTCTCCAACCGGTTCCATGAGCGCGGTGCCGATGCGGCCCTGTACTTCGGCACCGACAATCTCCTCGCCAACCCGGGCTTCGAGACGGGGAAGCTCTCCGGCGGCGCCCCCGCGCCCTGGCAGGCCTCGCTCACCAGCCCGGAGGTCAACAACCAGCCCCAGGGGGAGTTCAGCACGGTCGAGGGTGGCATCGCGCCGGGCCACCGGGCCCTGCTCTTCAAGAAGCTGCCCACGGCCCTCTACTGGCCCCAGGTGTGGAGTGAGCCCCACACTCTCCTGCCGGGAGCGACCTACGAGTTCGCCCTGTGGCTCAAGGGGGACATGAGCTCGGCCAATCTGCGCGCGAACGCAACGGCCGGCGCCGCGCGAGTGAAGCTCGCGAGCCCGGTCAAACCCACGCCGGAGTTCGCCCGCTACAGCTTCACGTTTGTCGTCCCCGAGAAGACCCCCGACGTCAGCGTCGGTCTCTCGGCCCCCGCCGGCGTCTACGGACAACTGTGGTGTGACGAGGCCGTGCTGCGGCGCGTGTTCACCCGTCCGGACACCGCGGTCGCCGCGTACGCCGCGCCGGACTGGTCGCCCGACCCCGACCCCGTCCACGGTCTGGAGGCGCTCCACGAACGTGCCGGGCACAAGCCGTGGGACCTGTTCGAGCGCGACGGCGGCCTGCTCACCTACCGCGTGATGTTCCGTGACCGCAAGTACGGCACGGAGCTATGGCTGCTCGACAACTCGCCCGAGCGCGAGTATGTGACCACCGCCTCCATCTGGCCGGGGTGGAACCAGAACGGGTCGGTGCTGCTGCTGGCCGGCGAGCGGATGCTCGGGAAGGTGACGCGGCGGCCATGGCTGGCCAACGCCGACTTCTCCCGCCTGACAGTGATGCCGGCCGGCGGGATGCCGCTGTGGGATCTCGAGCACCCGGACCTGTTCTACCGGCATTCGCCCGGCAAGCTCGAGAAGGTCAACCTGCGCACGGGCGAGCAGAGCGTGCTGGCGACGTGGGAGCCGCGTCTGCGGGAGCGCTCGTATGGCCTGACCCGGGACAACAAGTCGGTGTTCGTGGTGGACCACGACGGCGGGCAGTGGGTCCGCTACACCCCGGGTGCCACGCCGCTGCCGTACGTGCAGGTGCTGGACTGCTACGGCATGGGGCCGGATGGCAAGGAGAACCTGCCCCTGCTCGTGCTGGCTTCTGAGGATGCCGGCGGCCCGCTCATCCGCATCATCGTCGGCACGCGCATCGACACCGCCACCGGCCGCATGGAGCGCGTGATTGTGCCGATCAGCGGCCGCCGGGAGTACCTGGAGACGTTCGCGAGTGGCCGCGTGCAGTTCCCCACCGATGCCACCCCCCCGGCCACGCGCGACCTGGCCGAGCTGTTCCGCAGCTACCAACTGTACCCCTCGTGCAGCCACGGGCACCTGAGCTACTCGCCCGATGGTGAGTACACGTGCTGGGATGGCGGCCCCAGCGTTTACCGCACCCGCGACGGCGGCGATCGCCATGATGTCAACATCAGCTCGAACGGGTGGGTCTACCACACCTGCTGGTTCCGCGATCCCCGGTTCTTCGTCACCTGCGTGCGAGGCTACCTCACGACCTACAGTCGGGCGCACAACGCCAGCCTGCTCAGCCAGGTGTTCGCCGACGGCACCTGGCAGCCGGTCTGCGACATCAAGATGCGCCCCAATGCCTACTACTATGGCGGCAACTTCGCTACGCTGAGCCCCGATGCCACCAAGATCCACTACGAGTCGAGCATGAGCGGGGTGGCCCGCAACTACATGGCGGTGCTGGCACGCCCGCAGGCCCCCCGCGATGTCAGGTGGCAGGCCCAGGGGAACTCGGTCGTCCTGAGCTGGTCGCCGCCGCCCCACCACCGCGAGCTGCGGGGCACGCTCATCTACCGCGGCCTGCGCAGCGGCGATGGCTACGAGCTGCTCACGCCGGAGCCCGTGACTGGCACCACCTACCGTGACACGACCCTCAGCCCCGGCCGCGCCTACTACTATGTTCTCACTTCGCTGGAGCACAGTGGACTGGAGAGTCCCGCCTCGTCGGAGGCGGCCCGGGTCGGTGTCGGGCTCCCCGCCCAGCTCGCCGATCCGCTGGTGATCTACCGCGAGGCCGAGGCTGCGCTCGTCGACCTCGGAACCGGCGACCGGCCCGGCCTGTCCCAGGGCCGCGACCGCCTCGCGGCCTCCGACTGGAGCTACGTGTTCCGCACGCCGGACAAGCCGCGCGGGGAGGGGCCGCTGACCGTGGACGTTCCTGCGCGCGGGAGCTATCAGCTCTTCGCCCGCGTCCGTTCCGGCGATCCCAACCCGGCCCGCTGGGAGCTCGCGATCGACGGCAGTGCGGTCGGTGTGGCCGAGGCGCGCACACCGCAGTGGGAATGGATCGCGGTCGGCACCACCCCGCTGGCGCTCGCAGCCGGACGACACACGCTGGCGATGGCGACCGCCGACCGCTATGCCCAGCTCGACCTCGTGTGTCTCGCCACCGACCCCGCGTTCCGGCCTCAGGGCGCGCGTCCGGAGGATAGCAAGGCACCCGCCCCCCCGGGAGCCCTGCAGGTAGTCGCCGTACGCGGACGCACCGTGCACCTGAAGTGGAATCCGGCCTCCGAGCCGGATCTCGCCCACTACAATGTCTATGCCTCGCGCGGCGAGCTTGCGGCGGACCAGCGCTTCCTCCTCGCCTCCCCCACCTACCCCGAGTTCGTCGACTGGGGTCTGCGGGCCGCGACGGCCTACCGCTATGGCGTCACCGCCGTCGACCGGCACGGCAACGAGAGTGCCCTCTCGCCGGTCAGCGTAGCCACAACGCAACCCGCGGAGAATGCCCGTGTCGACCTGGAGCTCCGCTTCGACCAGGCCAGACTCGAGGGCCCGCTGACCCGGGGCACCGCGGCTGGCACCCATGCTGAGAGCTTCGTGCTCCTGCCGGACAAGGCGACCTCTGAGGAGATGCAAGCCGCGCGGGCAACATGGCAGGTGGAGCTTGCGCACGAGGGGGATTACTACCTGTGGCTCCGCTACCTCCCCGGCGGGGCTGCCGGCAGCCGCGCTGCGGCCGTTGTGCAGAACCTCAGCGTCCTGCTCGATGGGAAGGCAGTGGGGTCTGTGGGGGGAGGCGACACCGATCTGAGCGTCCCGGACAGCGCCGTCCGTCCGGAGCTGTGGACGTGGGCGCGGCCGGTGAAGACCGACCTCATCGCGGTGAAGCTACCGGCCGGCAAGCACGAGCTGCGGCTCGAGCGCCTCGCCCCCGGGGTGCGCTACGACACGCTCGTGGTCACCAACGAGCCGACGTTCCTGCCGCCCGACGGCCGCCTGCGCCAGCGTTAGGCGGGGCCGCCACCGCGGTCGTTGACCGTGCCGTGGCCGTGGTAGGAGCGGTCCCCTGACCGCGATGGGACGCCACATACGAGCCGCCACGCGTACGGCCCACGTCGCTCTCCTACCGGGCTGCTCTCCTGACGTCGCCGTGCGCCGTTGCGGTGGGCTTCCGCCGCGCGGTCGCGCTCAGGGGAGCGCTCCTACCACGGCGACGACAGACGGCCAACGGCCGGCACGCCTACGTTAGCCTTCCTCCAGCCGCCGCAAGATATCCCAGTAGGCGCCACGGTAGCCGGCCCGGATCGCATCCATCAAGGTGGGGTTCTCGCGGTAGTTGTAGTCTGTCAGGTCCGCATCCGGATCGGGGCACAGGAACCGGGGGTCGCCCCCCACGACCTCGCCGATGAAGGCGCCCACGTCCGGTCCCAGCTCCGGCGCCATGTAGAACACCGGCTGGGTGAGGTCATCGTTGTCGACAAGCTCACCGAGCAGTCCGGGTTGAGCCGCCAACGGCCCTCGGATCACCTGCGCTGCCAGCGCCGTGCCCGGGTACAGGCGCACTCCGGTGGAGATCCCGACTCGGTCAGGGGCCAGCCGCTTCATCATCTCAATCGTGCGGGCGATGCCCTCGCGCGTGTCGCCGGGGGCCACGAACA
>CAZIWQ010000329.1:0-7061 GCA_964542355.1 uncultured Armatimonadia bacterium | reverse complement strand
CAGAAGACCGCTGCGCGGTCTGGGCTCAGGATGACAGGGGCGCCGGACGGCGCGGAACACGGCGGCGGGACGCTCGACCTACGCGGCTCTGGGCTACTGGCGCGAGACTTCACGCAGTGCCACGAGCTTGGCGGCGGCGGCGCCGGTGTCGATGGCTTCGGCGGCGAGCGCGATGCCCTCGGGCATGTCGGCGGCCTTGCCCCCGACATAGATCGCGGCGGCGGCATTCAGAAGCACGATGTCGCGGTGCGGCCCCGGCGTCCCATTGAGCACCGCGGTGAGGATCGCGGCACACTCCGACGGCGGGCCGCCGGCGAGGTCCTCCAGGCGGGCGGGTGCCAGCCCAAACTGCTCGCCACTCCACAGGGCACTGTGCACCGACCCGCTCCGGAGCTCGGTCACCTGGGTGTCGCCGTAGGTGGAGAGCTCATCAATGCCGGCCAGCCCGTGGACGACGAGAGCGTGCTCGGAGCCCAGGGCCTGCAGCGCGCTGGCGAGCAGCTCGGTGTACTGGGCCTCGAAGACCCCCAGCACCTGCCGGCGCGCCCCGGCCGGGTTGGTGAGCGGGCCGAGAATGTTGAACACGGTGCGCAAACCCAGCTCGCGGCGCGGGCCGATGGCGTAGCGCATCGCCGGGTGGAGGCTCGGGGCAAACAGAAAGCCGATACCGACCTCGTTGAGGCATTCCTCGACGACTGCGGGGGCCGCCTCGACGTTCACCCCCAGCTCGCGCAGCACATCCGCGCTCCCGCAGCGACTGGAGACCGCGCGGTTGCCGTGCTTGGCGATCGGCACTCCCGCCCCTGCGGCGACAAACGCCGCGGCAGTCGAGATGTTGAACGTGTCGGCCACATCGCCGCCGGTGCCACAGGTGTCGACGAGGTTCTCGTGCCGGCTGTGGATCTGCACCGCGTTGTCGCGCATCGCGCGGGCGAAGCCGCCGATCTCGACCGGCGTCTCCCCCTTCATCCGTAGCGCCACGAGCAGCCCGCTGATCTGAGCATCCGAGGCCTCGCCTCGCATGATCGTGCTGAAGGCCTCGTAGGCCTCATCGGCGGTCAGACTGCTATGGTGCACAACCTTCTCCAGGGCCGCCTTGAACATGCGCATTGGCTCCACGTGTTGGCCTCCGCCGTCGTGCGCCGCTCTCCCGCGACACACTGGTACTCTGGCTGTCGGGATGGCAGGGATCCGGGACAGGGGGCGCCGTCAGCGGCGCAGGAAGTTGCGCAGCAGGTCCTTGCCCGGAGCGGTCATGATCGATTCGGGATGGAACTGCACCCCGTCGATGGGGTATTCGCGGTGGCGCAGGCCCATGATCTCCTGCTGGTCACTTTCCGCCGAGATCTCGAGGCAGTCGGGCAGGCTCTCCCGCTCGACCAGCAGCGAGTGATAGCGGATGGCATCGAACGGGTTCGGCAGGCCCTCGAAGATCGTCTTGCCATCGTGGTGGATCGGCGAGCTCTTGCCGTGCATCAGCCGTCCGGCGCGGACAACCCGGCCGCCGAACACCTGCCCCATCGCCTGGTGACCGAGGCAGACACCGAGGATCGGGACCTTGCCGGCCATCTGCGCGATCACATCGCAGGAGATCCCCGCCTCGCTCGGCGTGCAGGGGCCGGGCGAGATCACGATGCGCTCCGGCCCGCGCGCCTCCACCTCCGCCACCGTCGTCTTGTCATTGCGGTACACCTCAACCTCCTCCCCCAGCTCCGACAGGTACTGCACGAGGTTGTAGGTGAACGAATCGTAGTTGTCGATGAGGATGATCACGGCACGAGGTCTCCTTCAGAGGCCGGGCACGAGGGCCCGGCGATGGGCTGCGGGTGTGGCATCCGGGTCGAGCCGACGGAGAGCACGGGTCCTCTATTCTGCTACGGCATCTTGGGGCTGTCAAGGCAAGGCGCCGCTATTGCAGCCGCACGTCGATAGTCGCGACGTCACCGGCGGGCACCGCCAGGTCAATGCCGTTGCCGGTCGCGAGCTTGCTGTCGGCGCGCAGCTCATGGGCCGACTTGACCTCTGCGCCCCGTACCCGCACCCGCCCCTTCCAGTCGGCGAACAGGTCGTTGTTCGTCAGTCCCACCAGGAGCCGCTTGCTGTCATTCTCATAGCAGCACGTCTGGATGGTCAGGCCCGCCGGCTCGATCTGGACCGGGCCAAAGGAGCCGAAGTAGCGGTCGAGGACCACACGCAACCCGGTGAGCATCCGGTACGGCGGCTCCATGTTGACAATCTCCGGGACCTGGTACTTGAGTGCGTCAGTCATCCAGTAGTCGGCGGCCGCGACGACGACACGGCCCTTGCCGGCCGCGGTCACGGTCAGGAGCGGGTGTCCCTGCTCGTTCACCAGGAGCGTTTGGGCCCGGGTCGCACTCATCACCGTATACGTATACGGCTGCTCCTGGAACGTCTGGCCGGTGGCCGGCAGGTGAGACAGCACCCCCTTCCCCTCCGCCCCGAGCGTGACGCCGGTCAGGCTCTCCGGGAAGCTACGGGCGTGGCGCGCATCCAGCACCAGGTCGCCCCCGGCCGCCACGTACTGGCTGAGCCTCGCCACTACCTCCGGGCTCGTCTCGACATCACCCAGCAGCATGATGGCTGTGTACTGCTTCAGGATGTCGGCGTGGCAGCGGTTGGTGAGGACATCGAAGATGTCGCCGTACGGGGTCGGGCAGATGAACCCCCGCTCGTTGCGCAGATAGCTGCAGTCCTCGTAGCCCGGCCACACCATGCGGAACACCCCGTCGATGAGGTAGTCGCCCTTCTCGTAGGGGAACTTGCCCCAGATCTTGTAGCGGTCGCCGCGGTACAGGTGGCGGGGCATGTTCCAGCCGTTGTAGAAGTCGAGCATGAACGCGACCGGCGTGTACTGGACGCCGCGCTCCGGGTGCTGGCGCACCCAGTCCATGATCTCCAGGTGCTGGCGGCCGAGCGGGCTCAGCTCGGGAGCCCCGTTCTCCAGACGGTCGGCGGTGAACTGCGATGTCTCTGTCCCGCAGATGCTATGCCCACCCAGGTACCCCGCGAAGAACAGGCGCTTGTGCAGGCTGAGCGAGCACCCCTTGGCCGGCCCGAACCCGTAGCCGTTCGCACCGTCCGTCTTGCGCGCATGGTACATGTTGTACCCGTAGCGGTTCCAGATCGAGGTCGCCTGGTACAGCAGCCGCCCGTACTGCTTGCCGGCGCCCCGCAGGAACGCGAACATCAGCGTGTCGGAGGGCAACCCCTGCGCCGTCTCCAGACCCAGCAAGCGGCAGCCGCGCTCGCCATAGTAGTGCGAGAAGTTCAGCGACCCCGTCGCATTCATGTAGCTGGCGCTATCGTTGCACACGTGCTCATCCCACGCCACGAAGTCATCCCACCCCTCGCGACGGTTCGTGGCCTTCCCCTTGTCAGCGTACGCGCCGATGTAGCGCCCGTCCTGCTCGCCATTGTCGTAGCCGAGGAACCGGTCGCCGAACACCCGCATCAGGATCTCATGGTGCTCCGGGGCGATCGTGTGCGGGAACTGGGGGTGATAGGGCACGTACCCCCAGATGTCGAACAAGAGCAGCCCGCGGTCGCGCACCGCCACGAGCTGCTGCTCGAAGTCGACCAGCGCCTTGCGGTAGTCCTCGTCGGTCTTGAAGTTCGCGCGTAGCGGGCAGATGCCGATGTGGGGCCAGCACACGTCACCGAAGTCGTAGAGCTTGTGGAACTCGTCCAGGGTGTTGGGCCCGATCCCGCGGGCACCGGTGGCGTGGAGGTCGTACCCCAGCGTCTTGCGTGTCACCGGTGCGGGCGTGGTGGTGGCGAACAGGGGATGCTCCTCCGGCACGATCGGGCGCGTCCACGGATGGAACCCGGGCGACAGTAGCGGCTGCCCACTGCCCGCCAGGCTCTTCAGAGCCGCCGCGAGCGTCTGCCGCGCGCGGGCCACCACCGCCGAGTAGTCCGCCGGGGCGGCGATCACATCGCGGCGCTCAAACGCCGGGGCAACGATCGTGCCGGAGAACTGGTTCACGCGATCGGCATTCACGTTCCCCTCATCCAGCTCCACGCACAGCGCGACGACGTGGCCCGGATCGAACACATCATTGCCCTCGAACGATACCGGCACGCTGATGCTCTTCATCCCCGGCTCGGCGTCGCGCGCGCGCCACAGGAGCTTCTCATCGCCCTTGGCGTCGACGGCCCACAGGGAGATGACGTGGCCGGCCCCGTTGCCCTGGAACCCGCAGGTGAAGCGACCGAAGGGTTCGAGGTCCCAGGTGCCGCGCAGTGTGAGCCGGGCAGCATCGCCGCCGAACAGGTCCGTCGTGTCGGTGTTGTGGAAGGCAGCGGCAATGCGCAGCGCCGGCTTGCCGGCCACCTCTTCAACGCCGATGCGGCACTCGCGCGGCTGACCGATGAGTGCCCGCACGCCCCACGCGCCGGGGCGAGTGAGCAAGCCCCCGTCCGGCACCGCATAGCGCTCCCACGGGACCGGCGTCGGTGTCACCGGCGGTGTCGGGTCGAGCCGCAGCCCAACGATGTCGGGTAAGACGTCTTGCAGCCTGATCCAGTGCACGCCGGGCGTCAGCGTCGTCGTGCCCTGGTACTCCCACAGCGCGTCGCGCGGCCGCGAGCGTTCGGTGCGGTTCAGCGCGCACATGTCATAGGCGTTGAGGTCCGTGCCATCGATGACAATGTCGCAGGGCCGCAGGGCTGCGGTCGCATAGCGCAGGTACACGCGATAGGTGGTCTCCGCAGGTACGTGGACCCAGTACTCGGCCCAGCCATCACCGACGAGGCAGGGGGGCGCTGACTTGTCCTCATCATCGACCTCCAGCTCGCCGGTCAGGCGGTCCACGGCGCCGGGGAGCAGCAGCAGGCGGCCGGGTTTGGCCGCACCCGCGGCCTGTGCGCCCATCTGCAGCGGTGCGATCACCGGCGGCCCGAAGGTGCGGCGCGACCTCGCCTCCCCGGCCCAGCGCGCCGGCTCGCGGCCGCCGGCCGTCAGGGCGGCGGAAGTGAGCGCAATGGTGGCGCCCATATCCGTGGGCTCGAGGCCGAGGATGTAGGTTCCGTCGCCGAGCAGCTCGTCGGACACGTCGAGCTCGAGCTTGGTCTCGGCACCCGGCTCCAGCCCGCGCAGTGCGTACTGCCCGACGATGGCGGCCCGGGCGCCGGGAGGCTTGAGGTACACCCATCCCGCCGCATCTGCGCCGTACAGCTTCTTGAGGCCCAGTGCGAGCGCGGCCTGTCCGGTCTTCCGCGGCGTGCGCACCGCTTTGGCCGGGCGTGCCCGGACCGGCATCTCGAACACCTTCCCTCCCACCCGAAGCTTGTTCTCCGGGTCGTAGCGGACACAGTCCGAAACGCGCACTTCATCCATCTTCCCGCTATACCAGAAGTCGGTGCCGACGTAGCAGCCGACCCACAGGCCGCGCGCCTCGACTCCGAGGAGGAAATCGCGCGCCGCCTCCACGCGATGCCGCAGGACTCCATCGAGGAAGAAGCTCAGGGAGTGCCCGTCGTAGGTGACGGCATTGTGATGCCAGCGGCCGGGTCGCACCGACCCCACGCCGGCACCCAGGTGCTGGTGGCGGAGGCCCTGCTCGTTGACGACCCCACCGCCCTTGTTGTACAGCGACATCGAGGTGGAGGTCCCGCCGCTGAAGTCGTAGTGGAACGTCACGTCCTTGCCGATGAGGAACTGTCGGCCGTCGGTGCTCTCCTGGTTGAACCAGCATTCCACCGTGATCTGCCGCAGGTTCTGGATCGCCGGGGTCAACTGCCGGTAGACGGAATCATCCTTCCCATCGAAGCTCAGCGCCTTGCCGAAGCGCCCGTCCTCCCATTGTGCCCCTCTGACTTCGCCGTCGTAGCCGTAGCGGCTCGCGTCCTTCGTCGTGAGCCCCTGACCCTCGTCGAAGTGGTAGAGCAGCAAGGTGTGGTCGTCGGGCTCGAACGGCGCAAGCGGGCCGGCCGGCGGGCTCTGGGCCAGACTGACGCTGACACACACACAGATGAGGGCAAGGACCGCGCAGGCCTTACGCATGGAGGTTCCTCCCTGTCGCTGCTATCCAGTCAACGGTCCGCCACCGAGCCCTGCGACATAGTCCAGCAGGGCGCGGGTGACGTCTGCCTCTTTCCCCACCGGCTCCAGGGCCGTGTAGTCGCACCCGGTGTAGATCACTCGACCCGACCCCGGGGTGGCCCCGATGACAACCGGCCAGTCATAGCGGTCGAGCACGATCGTGCGCCCCTCCGGGCCCATCTTGAAGCTGCTATGGAGTGGGTTGCTGGCCGCGAAAGACTGCCCGGTGAACTGCTCGATGATCCAGCGCCCGTCGGTCACCTTCATCAGCCGGTCGCGCACATGCCGCCCGTCCACCTGTTGGGGCGGGACGATGCAGCCGCGCACCACGTCCGGGAACGGGCTGGGGATTGACCAGCAGGTGTTCCCCGCGAGTACGAGGCCGCCGCCGCGCATCACGAACGCCGCGAGGGCTCCGGCGAGGGGCGGTGCCGCGGCAGGCGCGACCCGCAGATTCTGGATCACCAGCACTCGCGTCACCCGCAGGGCGCCGGGGTCCACAGCCGCCAGGGGGTATGTGCGATAGCGCCCGCCATCAAGCAGGGCCGCCAGCCTGCCATTGTCCCCGTAGAGGCCGACCCCGATCTTCCCGGCAGGAATGAAGGGTTCGCCGGGGCGAATGCCGAATGACTCGGCGTCTGTCGTGTCATCGCGCACCATGGACTCGCCGGTGACGCTGGCCCCGGCCGGGGTGAGGGCGCACAGGAATGTGCACAGCCCCACCACCGGCCCCAGGCCGGGCCTGGCTCTCGCTGCCGACATCCGACCAGCTCCTTCGCACACCCGTCGCCGCCCCCTCCGTGCATTGTCAGTCACATGTCATTCCCCGGCCGGGAGCGCGTGCCCTTCTCTGCACAGGCCGCGACGGCGTCGCGCGGGGTCGGCTTGCCGCAGCAGCCAGAAGAGCGGCCGAAATGGCCACTTCCGGTCGGGTCTCTAGCACCAGGATGGCTGTGAGTGGCCTCTGCGAGCCTCTGAGCGTAGCGTCGCGGCCTCA
>CAZIWQ010000328.1:0-7070 GCA_964542355.1 uncultured Armatimonadia bacterium | reverse complement strand
TCGGTCCATCCCGCATAGCCATTGGGGGGGAGGTCGAGCTTGCGACCGTAGGCTTCCACAACCATGCGGTCTGACAGGCTCCCGTTCACCGCGGTGATCGTGCCGTCGGAGTAGCGGCAGACAACCTGGGAGCGCGACGTGGCCCCGGAGGCCACTGCCTGCGAGGTGGTCAGGAGCTTGCCGGCCGCGTCGGCATAGCGGATCTCGGCGGCCGAGGCCAGACAGTAGCGGCTGTGGAGCTGCTGGAGCATGTAGTAGCTGCGCAGGGCGTTCGGCAGCCCGCCCTCGTAGTGCAAAAAGCCCGGGTGCCCAAACGCCACCGTCGCCGCCAGGAAGCGATCGGTCACCGCATCCTGGCCGCAGCGCGCGGCGATAGTGCCCCCGTCAGCCCCGTAGAACATCCCCGGGTTGCCCATACCGAAGTTGCAGCCGAGGTCATGCAGCTTGCGCAGGTCGAAGTCCACCAGCCACGGGTTGAGCGCGGGGTGGTACGAGGAGTCCTGACCATAGTTGCCGTCCGTCAGACCGCAGTAGGGGAAGTGATGCCCGCCCTCGGAGTAGACCGGGCCGTTCCACGCCGCCTTCTGCAGCAGCATGATCTCCCCGTAGGCATAGAACACGGCGGAGAACGTCCCGGCCCCCGGCACTCGCGCGTCATAGTCGGTGCGGTCCCACGGGGCCACCGCGGTGTGCACATCGCAGTATGCGGTGCTGAAGTGGAACTTCTGCTGGATCTGCGGGGCCAGCTTCGCGCAATACTCCACCGCCCGCGCCGGCTTCGGCGCATAGCAGCGCATCCAGGCATGCTGAAGCTGGTTGTCGGAGCTCCGGCCGATGAGGTCGGTGGACCAGAACTCGTTCACCGGCGCGAAGTCAGTGTAGTTGTTGTAGGGTCCGTAGACGAAGCCCAGCTTGTCCTGCATCAGGCGCGCGTAGTCAAACTGTCCCTGGTCGCCGCCCTTGCCGGGCGCGGCCTTCGTGCGGAAGGTGAAGCTCTCACCCCCATCGCGCCAGCCAGTCTCGTGGTCGGTCACGATCACCCGGGTCATCCCGTAGCGCTGGCATTCGGTCCAGAAGCGCCCATCGGCCTGGCGGTCGCCGGCCCCGTGGGCACGCCAGACGCGGGTGCCGGTCACGTGCTTCCACGGCGACACGGGGTTGGGGATCGTCGGGAGGACTTCTTCATAGAAAGGTGAGAGTGTGACGAACAGCCGCTCGAAGCAGTCATTACGCTTCCCGTCGGTGCGGGGCAGGTAGCGGGTCCCGCCGTTGTAGGCAACGCCCTCCGGGTCCACACCCACGGTTGCCCACGGCACCGAGGCGTTCGAGAGGGTCCAGTCGGTGTTGCCGGCGAGGAACAGGGCGTCGTCAACCCCGCCCGAGACCGCCACCGCCGGCCGGTCCGCACTCCAGCCGTACACGTAGAATGGGTTTGTCACGAGACGGGGGGTCGCCAGCCCGACCGCGCGCCCGTAGCGGACCTCTCCAACCTGGCCGCCGGGAGCCATCACATCCACTACCAGCGACTTGCCCCACAGCCGGTAGGTGTAGGTGACCTCGGCGGAGACGTCTCCGGCGCTGATGCGCCAGCGCGACACGACCGTATCACCGGCCACGTCGGTGCCGAGTGCCTCGGCCTTCTCCGGCGCGGCAGGGCTACCGTTGACCGTGAGGTAGGCCCCGCCACCGACACACGGCTTGATCGGCCCGCCCCGGCCCTCCCAGCGGGCGGTGACGTCTCCCAGGGTGCCGGTGGCCGGCTCCAGACGGTAGCTCAGCTTGCCGTCGGCGCCCTCGTAGGTGAACACGAACGCCTGGCCGTCCCGCTCGAGGCGGGTCTTGTACTCACGGGTCAGATTGTCAGGCAGGATCGTCTCCGGGCGTGTCGGGAAGGGCAGCTTGCCCGGCCCGGTATTGGTCCCCACCGTCTGACCCGGGAACATCGCAATCCCCCGCTCCGCGCGCGGCGCGAAGCTCAGTGGGGCGAAGGTCTCCGTGTACACCGCCAGGTTGTCGAGGTAGATGACGCGGTCGTCCTGGTTGCGGCCATTCGTGATGCGGAGGCCCCTGAAGCTCGCACCCAGCTTCACGCGTTCAATCTGCTCCGGGGCCAGGCGCCGGTGGAGCAGGTACCACTCCGTCCAGTCCACATGGTAGAGATAGACGTCGAACGGCTTGCCGTCCGCATCCTCAAACATGGCACTGATGCCGACCGCCGGGGTATGGGAGTCGGGGGCATAGCCCCAGTTGTTGCCATACACCCAGAGGGTGACGGCGTCGAAGGGAGCGGCGAGCTTGATCGGCCGGGGCGGGAGCAGACGGACCTCGGGGCTGTTGCCGGTGCCACGGTAGGTCAGCTTCGCGACATAGCGATCCCAGAGCTGCTGCTCGCGGGTGCGCTCGAGCCGGGCGATGGCGTCGTGCACCTCCACCTGCCACCCGTCCAGGTTCTCGCAGTCCACGAGGGGGGGATGCTCATCGTGGGTGCGGCCGGCCCAGACCATCTCGTAGGGGCGCTGCCCGACGACCTCGGCGGTCTGTCCCCATGCGCTCCCCGCCAGGAGACAGATCAGCATTGTAGCCATCGCTCTCACCTCGTGGCATGAACCATCTGATTGCCGGTCGCGGCTTGCGGGACCAACCGCACGAGTGCCGCGCTATCATCGCTGCGACGCCTGGGTGCTTTTCCGTTGTAGCCCGGAGGGCGGCCGCAACTTGCCACGAGCGGAAGCTCGTGGATGCGGCACCCCCCTCCCTGTGAGCCCTGTAAGGGCGGCAGACGCCTGGCTCCTCGGCCTACATGTGCCGCCCCTGTCGGGGCTCTTGGGGTCATTGTGCGCCCGGACTCCACCAGCTTCCGCTGGTGGTCCCGCAGGGCGGGACGGCCGCCCCGCGGGGCTACTCAACGTCCCCTCCGCGGAGCCAGCCGGAGTGAACCAGATAGCTCAGTTAGCTATCTGCTCATTCGCTATCAGCTATTCGCTTCCCCTCACCGCCCAAACCATACCTCGACCGTGAGCAGCTCTTTCGCCGGCACCCCGATCCCCTCCGAGTACAACCACTCCGAGGGCTGGGTGTACGTCGCCGTCGATACCAGCGACGAGCACTTGCGGCCATCGCCAAGCTCCAGCTCGATCCAGAAGCGGCGCACCTTGAAGCTGTCGCCACGCGGGTTGCGCAGCACGAACAGGTTGCGGAAGTCAAGCTTGCGGATGGCTTCCGGGGTCAGTGCGACGCCGACTTTCTCGGCCCAGACGCCTTTCGTCTCAGAGCCCCCGGCCGGTGCCATGTGCCCCAGCTCAACGCCGTTGAGGACCGCGAACGACCCCCAGTCCTCCCCGCTGCCCGCGAGCCCGCAGCCATCGTAGCGCAGCCAGCCGCGCCGGACGGCCCGCAAGTCGGCGACGGACAGGCCGGCGACGGGAGACGGCCCCGGCTCGCGGCGGTACACCTCCGCGTTGCTCTCCAGCGTGCGAGTGAGCAGCGGCTTGAGTGTTTCGATCCGCATCTCCGCCCAGCAGGCCCAGTCGCCGCTCGAGTTGTCCTGCGGACCAACGTCGGCGATGAGCTTGAGGAACACTGTGTGCCCGGCCCAGCGTGACAGGTCGGCCTCGACAGGGACCCACTCATGCTTGGTGACGAGGATCTGCGCGGCGGTCGTCTCGGCCCCCTGTTCATCGATGACCGTAAGGCGATACAGGATCCCATCCCCCGGGTCACTGCCGTCGGCCTTTCCGACCATGGCCCGGAAGGCCGCGGGCGGGGCGGCGGGCAGCACGATCGGGCCATAGCGTGCGAACACGTAGCCGACGCCCCCCGTGTACGGGGGATGCATGAACAGGCCGTCTCTGGCGGCATCGCCGCACGTGCTGCGGCGGGGAACGACGTGGCCGAGGGTCTGGCCGAAGTCGGCTTGCTCTTTGTGGCCCCGCAGGCACATGCCCCCCTGCCACGTTGGCGGGAACAGGCCCAGCGGGCGCGTCTCGAGGGCGGTGCGCAGCCCCCGGCTGACCTCCTGGCGCATCTCCCCGGCCCGCAGCTCGACCACCAGCGCTTCGGTGGCCTCCTGCGTCGGGGTACCGAGATCCACCGTCAGCGCCTGGGCGACCCCCGGTGCCAGCGACGCGACCTGCCTCTGGCCGGCCACGGTGATGGTCACCGGCTCGGGACGTGGCAGATTGCTCGTGAGGGTGAGGCGCAGGGCGTTGCCCTCGAGGGTGAGCTCGGCCTCGGCCAACGGGACGACGGTGAAGTCGATCCAGGCGTTCTCGAACTGCTGCCACAGCCGCTGCCCCGGGCGAGCGTCCGCCGGCACCGCGAACACGTGGTCGGTGGCGCCGTGGACAACCACCTGCTCGCCGGCAACGACTTCGTCGCGCTCGCAGCGCAGCGCCGCCGCAGCCGCGGGCGTACCCTCCAACTGGTAACTGAAGGCGCCCGCGACCGGCATGACATAGGTCAGCCCGCGCGCGGTACGGACCTCGGCGGGGCCGAGCGGCTTGCGCTCCTTGTCGAGCGCGACGGCCTGCGCCGCCGCGATGGCGAACCCGCTCTCGGCACCCCGGTAGGGGATGAGCTCATACTTCCCATCCGGGAGCAGGCGACAGATGCCGACACCGTTGCCGCCCGCCCGGGGGAAACGCATGAACCGGCCGCGACCGTCCACGTACAGATAAGCCGGCGTGACAGCATAGTCGCAGCGCTGTCCGCGCGGGTCGGCGGCCAGCACCTCGATCGCCCCGTCCTCCGTCCACCCCGCGTAGCCGTTGGGGGGCAAGTCCAGCTTGCGGCCGTAGGCCGTGACCACCATCCGCTCATCCCGGCTGCCATTCACCACCGTGATGCAGCCATTGGCATACCGCGTCACCACCTGCGAGCGGCGGTAGGCGCCACCCGCCACCGCGGCGGAGGCGTCCAGCAACCGCCCCTGCCCGTCGAGGTAGCGGATCTCGGCGGCACTCGCGAGCGTGTAGCGGCTGTGGAGCTGCTGGAGCATGTAGTAGCTACGCAGCGCGTGGCCAATGCCCCCCTCGTATACGAGGAAGCCCGGGTGGCCGAAAGCCACCGTCGCGGCGAGGAAGCGGTCGATCGTGGCATCGATCTCCTGCCGCGTCTTGCCCATGCTGAAGTCGCGCCCGTAGAACATCCCCGGATTGCCCATGCCGAAGTTGCACACGAGGTCATGCATCTTGCGCAGGTCGAAGTCCACCAGCCAGGGACTGGTTGGCAGGTCGTACTCGCGGTCCTGCGCATAGTTGCCATCGGTCAGGCCGCTGTACATCCAGTGATAGTTGCCCTCCGAGTAGACCGGCCCGTGCCAGGCCGCCTTCTGGAGCAGCATGATCTCACCGTAGGCGTAGAACACCGCCCCGAACGTCCCGGCCCCCGGCACTCGCGCGTCGTAGTCAGTGCGGTCCCACGGCGCCACCGCGGTGTGCACATCACAGTAGGCGGTGCTGAACTTGAACTTGGCCTGGTTGATGGGTGACAGCCGGGCGCAGTACTCCACCGCCCGCGCGGGCTTGGGCGCATAGCAGCGCGCCCACGCCTCCTGGAGCTGGTTGTCCGGCGCCCGATTCACCAGGTCGCTCGACCAATACTCATTCACCGGCGCAAAGTCGGTGAAGTTGTTGTAGGGCCCGTAGACGAAGCCCAGCTCGTCTTGCATCACGCGGGCATAGTCGGCGGCGCCCTTGTCGCCACCCTTCTTCGGAGCCGCCTTCGTACGGAAGGTGAAGCTCTCGCCGCCATCGCGCCAGAGTGTCTCGTGGTCGGTGACGACCACCTGTGTCATCCCGTAGCGATGGCAGTCGCGCCAGAAGCGGGCATCGGTCTCATGGTTGCTCGAGCCGTGTGCCCGCCAGACACGCGTCCCCGCCACCTGCATCCAGGGCGACTGCGGGTTGGGGATGGTCGGCAGCACCTCTTCATAGCGCGGTGAGAGCGTGAGGAACAGGCGCTCGCAGCAGTCGTTGCGCACCCCATCGGTCCGGGCGGTGTAGCGGGCCCCGCCGTTGTACGTGACCCCCTTGTCGCTCGTCCCATTGGCGCCCCACAGGACGGAGGCGTTCGAGAGATACCAGTCAGTATTGCCGGCGAGGAACAGGGGCGCCTCCGGCGGCCCTGACACGGCGACCCCCGGCCGCCCGCGGTAGTGCAAGTACGGGTTGGTCACGACGCGGGGGGCTTCCAGCCCCGTGGCGTATCCCCAGCGCACCTCACCGACCGCGCCACCGGGGGCGACGACATCCACCACCAGCGACTTGCCCCACAGCCGATAGGTGTAGGTGACCTCGCAGGTGATGCCCCCCGCAGTCAGCCGCCAGCGCGACCCGATGGTGTCACCCTTGCGGGCCGTGCCAAGCTGCGCCACGGCCTCCGGGGGCAGCACCTTGTCGGCGCTCTGCAGGTACACGCCGCCCTCCACGCAGGGCCGGATCAGGCCGCCCCGGCCCTCCCATCGGGCACTGATGTCGGCGAGCGTCCCGGTCTTCGGCTCCAGCCGATACGTGAGGGTCCCGTCGGTGCCCTGGTAGGTGAAGACGTATGCTTCGCCGTCTGGGTCCAGGCGGGTCTGGAAGTCCGGCGTCAGGTTGTCGGGGAGGATCGTCTGCGGCCGCGTGGGGAAGGGCAGCTTGCCCGAGCCGGTGTTGGTGCCGACGGTCTGGCCCGGGAACATCGCGATCCCCCGCGCCGGCCGCGGCTCGAACGTCAGCGGCGCGAACTGCTCCACGAACACCGCCAGGTTGTCGAGGTACAGCACGCGGTCGGCCTTGTTGCGTCCCCCGCGCACGAGGAAGCCCTTGAAGCTCCCGCCATCCCGCACGCGCGCGATCAGCTCCGGCGTGAGGCGCCGATGGCACAGATACCATTCCTTCCACCGCACACGGGTGAGGTCGATGCTGAAGTCCTGGCCCCTGGCATCGGAGAATAGAGCGGTGATGGACACCTGCGGGGTCGCGGGGTCGCTGACCCATGCCCAGTTGTTGCCATAGACCCAGCACGAGACAGCATCGAACGCGCTGGTGATCTTGACAGGCTGTGGCGGGAGGATCCGCACCTCGGGCTTC
>CAZIWQ010000327.1:0-7113 GCA_964542355.1 uncultured Armatimonadia bacterium | reverse complement strand
GCGAGACGCCGGTGCCAATCTGTGTCGTCCGGCTCACGAAGCGCAATTCCACTTCACGAGCCTGCGGGGCCGCCGGGAGGGGGATGGCGATGTTGATGGCATTCGCCCGGAGGCAGTCTGTCGGCGTACCCGCAATGGTTGCGCGCCAGGCGGGGTCCCAGTTCTGCTGGACGACGAGGACCCCGCCGGAGGGTGCAGTGACGCGGGCCCGCAGATGCCCGGGCTCCAGGGCTGTGACTGTGCATGTCGCGGGCGCTGCCGGCGCGCGAAGCTGTGGCAGCGGGGTCATCGCGCAGTCGGTACCGGGCCGGAACTCGATCCGCTCGACGGCGGCCTGCTGCTCGGCGACAGTGGGGGCCGGCAGCACATTGGTGGCGATGTAGGCGAAGGGCAGCGACGATCGCACCTCATAGAGCCCGGAGGCGCCGGGTGTCGGTGTGAGGTCCGGGCTTGCGGCGGCGGAAGAGCTCACGACCCAGTGGATGCCGAAGAGACGGCAGAGCCGGCCTCCGCGTGCCGCGGCCCTCCCTCCCCCGGTAGCAAGGGCGGCGGCGATGCGGTGTCGGAGCAGCACCCCCTCCCACGGCTGGAGCGTATCCAGGCCCTGGAGCACGGGGAGCCCCCACGTGGGCGCGAGGAACTCGACGATGGGATCGCGTGTCGCGTCCTGAGGGATGCCGCCTGCGGGCGGGCGGAGAATGAGTACTCGGCCCCACCGCGGCCCGCTCTGCCGGCGGGCCGCGGCGAGGTACTCCGGCGGCGTCGCATAGTACGACGGCGGCGCAGTCGCCACGAATGACCGCCAGAAGGTGCCGACCTCGAGGATCGCCACCGTCGCGGCCAGTGCGGCAACGACGAGGCGATACCGCGGTCGGCGGCACAGGACGACGAGGACCGCACCGGCCGCGGCGAGCAGGCTCAGGACCGGCTCCCACCCCACGAAGTAGTTGTGGATGAGGTCGGCGCGGGTGCGAACGGGAAGCAGCAGACGCCCGGGATCGGCCGGCGAGCTGAACGCCCAGGTGAAGTCGGCGAAGACGAGGTTGCCCATGAGGACGAGCAAACCGAGCAGGGCCGGAACCCCGACGCCAACGTAGGCGGCCAGGCGCGGGCGATCGGGCTCACGCCCACGCAGGGCTGCGTCGAGGCCCCCGGCGGCAGCGACGGCGACGCCCACGAGGGTCACGAGCAGGTACCGGGCGGGAGCCCGGAAGCTGCCGACCACCGGCAAGTGCACGAGCAGCGAGTACACGGGATTGCCCCGGGCGAAGGCCAGGCTCAGTCCCGTCGCGATCAGGAGTGCCGCCAGCCATCCGGCGCGCCCCCAGCGGAAGGCAGCCAAAAAGTAGGCCGCCAGGGACAGCGCCACCGCTCCCTGCACGGCCGCCGTCTCCCACCACTGCGGCCCATCGATCAGACACTGGCCTCGCGCCGGGTTGCCGTGGATGTTGGCGCACAGGAGGCGAGGGACGTCCTCGAGCCGGAGGGCGAGGCTGGTGGCGAACCCCACGGGATCGGTTCCGCTGCGGTTGACGGACCGTGCCGCTTGCGCGGTGGGCAGGAGCTGGACCCCGGCGACGAGGCCCCCCAAGGCCAGTCCGCACCCGAGGACGCCGAGCCGCCGCCGGAGACGGACAGGCCCCCGCGTCGGGCACAGCAGCGAGTAGATGACGGCAATCAGCGTGCTGAGCCAGAGCCACTGCGGGTGTCCCCCCAGCGCCATCAGCCCGAAGACCAGGCCGACCGCACCCACCCATCCGGGCCGCTCCAGTGCACAGCGCAGGGCGCACAGCATCCAGGGCAGCCACGCCAGGGCCGGGAGCACGTTGTAGTGGATGTGGTGACCGGCCACGTGCCCGTTGAAGGCGTAGAGCACCGCGCCCAGCACACCGGCGAGGGGGTGCAGGCCGTGACGGAACAGGAGCAGGTAGAACCCCACGCACGCCAGGATCAGGTGCACCACGTAGCTGCAACTGAAGGCCCACGGCATGGGGGCAAGGGCGTAGACGAGCCAGTGCAGCGGGTAGGCCATGCCGCTTTGCCCGGCCCCATGGGCGAAGTAGCCCCCGGCGAGGGCCGGGTTCCACAGGGCCGGCAGCTCGTGGGCACGCAGCCCCTCAGCGACATGAGCCATCAGGGGGTAGAACACCTGCCCGGCATCGGCGACATAGGGGATGCGGCCCCGCAGCAGGGGGGCGCAGAAGGCCAGCCCCAGAGCGCAACACAGCAGTGCGCCCGGGACTACGCTGCGGCGTCTCAACCCCACAGCCTCGTCCTGCTTCCCGGTCGCGGCGGTCGGTAGGCCGTGGGCGTTCATGGCTGGGGTCGGCGCAGGGCCGAGCGGCGCCGGAGCAGGCGGAAGTACGCCATCACCGTCCGCGCGATCTTCATCTTGCTGGGGCCTTGCTTGAGGTCGTACCGCAGCACCAGGGGCACCTCACCAATGCGGGCGCCCAGGAAGCCGAGCTTGGCCAGGAGCTCGACCATGCACACGAAGCCCTGCTCCTCGATGAGCTGCTCCCCGAAGGTCTCCTGGCCCCGGCGGACGATACCCGCCGTGTACGCCCGGAACCCGCAGGTGTAGTCCCTGGCGCCCGGGAGGGCGAGGGCCGCTCGCAGGAGCAGGCTGGCGCCGCGACTGAGAGACCGTCGCTGCCAGCTCAGTCCCACCTGCCGCCCACCCGGAGCGTAGCGGGAGGCAATCACGATGTCCAGGCCGGAGCGGATGAGCTCCGCCATCGCCGGAATCAGTTCCGCCGGATGCGTGTTGTCGGCATCCAGGGTCACCAGGATGTCCGTGGCGGCGGCTTCGCGCAGGCCCTCCAGCAGGCCCGTCTGCAGGGCAGCGCCCAATCCCCGGTTGCGCTCGTGCTGCACGAGGCGTACCGGGTACTCGGCGGCCGCGTGGCTCGCCACCTCGGCCGTGCGATCCGCGCTGCCATCGTCGACGACAATGACCTGGTACTGCGGGTCGTAATCGTGCAGGGCGTGGTGCAGCGCGGGAATCAGGAGGGGAAGCGCGGCCTCCTCGTTGTAGGCCGGGAGGATGACCCGGATCATCGCCTTGCCTCCCTTGGCGGGGCAAGCCCGCCCGCGGCTGCCGCGGGCCTGCGGTCCGGGCCCGGGATCGCCCGTGTCAATCGGCTGTCGCTCTGCGGGGGGTGAACAGCCACCCACCTGGATTGTAAGTTGGCCCTGGTTGCCACGGCCACCTTCTTGTCAGCTCGCACGGCCCTGAATTGCCCGATCTTGCCGGCAGCAGTGCCGCTGTGAGGGTGCTGCGCCCCATGCGCTGCTCGGCCTGGACAAGTTCGCGGAGCTCACGCTCAAGTGAGCGCGCGCCATCGTTGTGCCGTTCGCCGTGGTCGGAGCGCTCCCGTGAGCGCGAGCCGTGGCCGTTGCCGGGTGTGCAGGTCTCCGGTACTTGGGTGCCGAATCCCGCCTCCAGTGACCGACGGTTCCCCGACCGAACCGGGTACCCCGTGTAACCGGGAAGGCCCCGGTCGAGGACTCTGCGACGCGAGGGGTGGCCATCATCAGAAACACCGTGTTCTGCCTGCTACCGGTGATGCTCGGGTTGTCGCTGTCAGTAGCCGATGCCGCCAATGTGTGGCTGTACGACATGGGCCAGCCGACCTCGCCGGTCTGGCCGGGTTTCACCCGCATCGCGCCGGAGAGTACCTACGCCGCGGACAAGGGCGTGGGCTGGCTCAACCCCGCGAGTGAGCTGCGCGCCTACCTCGCCGAGAACCTCGACGCCCTCGCCGTAGACAGCGTGCGGGGCACCCGCTCGCACAAGGTCAGCTTCCGGGTGGATGTCCCCACCGGTGACTACACGGTCTGGGTGCTCACCGGCGAGATGGGCAACATCTGGCAACTGCGCTACCTGCGCGAAGCCCATGACCTGCTGCTGCAGGACAAGGTCGTGGCGACGATCTCGCCACCGGAGGACGCACTGTTCCGCCTCGCCAACTACGACTGGCGCCTGGGGGATGACATCTTCGCGACCTTCATCGCGCCGCGCTTCACCTGGCTGCGCCACGATGTCACCGTGACGGATGGCAAGCTCGTCCTCGGCTTCAGCCCGGCGCTGAGCTTCCCCGTCAACGCCGTCGTTGTCGCCGAGCGCGCCGTTGCGGCACGTGTTGCCGATCAGCTCGCGCAGATCGACGCACAGCGCCGGGCCGCCTTCGACCAGTTCTGGCGGGAGGCGGAACCCCCGCCGGACCCGCCCGCGGCGGTCTCCGCGGCCGAACGCCGGCGCGGCTACGTGCTGGCGGAGACGCACTGCTCGGCAGACCTCAACCCGTGGTCGCAGCCGCAGCCGGCCGACAGTCGCACCCAGGTTGAGCTGGTCGCCACACCCGGCGAGCAGGAGCAGGCCTCTGTCGCAGTCTATGCTCAGCGCGACCTGCAGGAGGTGCAGCTCGAGCTGAGCGACCTGAAGGACGACGCCGGCAACATCCTCCCGGCCACGGCCTTCCAGCCGGGCCTGGTGCAGTTCCTGCCGTGGGAGGCGGGGAAGCAGCAGTACTCGCTGCAGGAGTGTCTCATCCTCCCGTTGCGACCGACCTTCATCGGCCACGGCACCTGCAAGCGCTTCTGGATCACCCTCCCCACTCCCGCAACCGCCGCGCCGGGCAGCTACCGCGGGCGCATCACTGTGACCTGCGTCAATGCCCCACCGGCAGCGCTGGACTTCCGCGTCCGCATCCTCCCCGTCACGCTGACGACACCGCCGGTCGAGCGCTTCATGTACTTCGGCACGATGTACTACCTGGGGAAGGCCTACCTACCGAAGTTCGATCCGGACAGGTACTGGGAGGCGATGCGCGCCGAGGTCCGTTTCATGCGCGACAACCAGTACTGCCGGGCGGAGTGCATCATCAACCCCGACGAGATCAAGCTGGTTGACGGCAAGCTCGTCGACATCACGCTCAACGATACGGCGAAGCTGATGCAGATCCTGCGTGAGGAGCAAGCTCTGCCGCGCGACAACACGATGACCTGCCGGATTGATTACCTCACGCTGGGCCTGGGCGGTCACTTCCCCCGGCACGGCGAGCGGGATATCCGCTTCGTGCCCGACGGCGCGGCGCGCGAGCAGTTCATCCGCGGGGTGAAGCTCGTAAATGAGAAGGCGCAGGCCGCGGGCTGGCCGGAAGTCGCCTTCGAGTCCGTCGGCGAGTACACGAACTTCGGCGAGGCCGGCGCCCGGTATGGCCTGGCGGCCCACAGTGCCTTCCGTGAGGCCGGCGTGAGCAACACGCTGCGCGGCAACGGCGCGTCCGACATGGCCGCGATCCTCAAGGGCCTCGTGAGGTACCCCCAGCCCAACCCGGCGATGATGACGACTGAATGGCTGGACTTCATGAAGAAGAACAGCAAGCGCCTGTGGGCCTACAACTTCACCCGCAGCCGCTTCGCGATGGGCTGGTTCTGCTTCAAGCACGGCATTACCCGGGCCAGCTATGAGTCCGGCGTCTACGCCAACGGTCAGCCCGGGAACTGCTTCGAGATCGCCGGCATGTTCCCGCTGGGCCTGCCGACCAGCATGACGACCATCGCGCCGACGGTCTGGCTCAAGCGGCTGGTGCAGGGCGCGGTGGACTACGAGTACCTGTTCAACCTCGACGCGCACATCACGGCGGCGCAGCAGTCGGGCAAGCCGGCGGCGGTCAAGGCGGCGACGGAGGCGAGGGCCTGGCTGGACCAGAAGCTGGGCGAGCTGCCCCATGCGATCGACACCGTCTACTGGGACCCGAAGATGGAGCACGACGTGCAGGGCCGCGAGTGGCCCGTGCGCGACCTGGACAAGTACCGCTGGCAACTGGCCGACTACGTCATGAAGCTCGACCAGGCGATGGGGAGGCAGCCCTGATGCGCCGCGCTGCTGCGTTCCTGCTCCTGCTGCTGATCGCCGCCGCCCCGTCGGCGCGCGCCGGAGATGACTGGGCCGTGCCGACAGCCGACCTCCGCCTGCCGCTTCGGGTCGAGGGCGACCTGTACACCCGTGCCAATGCCGAAGTCTCCCTCGTGCTCGACTGCAACGAGCTGCTGCCGGAGGGGCGCGTGCTGGCGGACGGGTCGCTAACGCTGGTGGAGGCCCAGACCGGGGCCAGGTCGGACCTCGAGTTCGCCGAGGACAGCCAGCTCGCGTATGCCTCGGGCAACCCCCGCCTGCGGCTGCGATGGACGATCCCCGCCCTCGCACCGTTCACTACTCACCGGTTCCACCTCTACCTGCGCACCGTCACGCCCGGTGATCCGGTGGCGTGGAAGACGCCCGCCGAGACTTTCGTCCCGGAGCCCCACCCCGGGACGTACCAGACCAGCTTCGAAGAGCCGGATCCCGCACACGCCGACTGGCCAGGGTGCTGGCAGGCAGGTGGCTGGGACAAGCCCGGGGAGAAGTCGGAGCGCACCTGGTCCACCCGAGTGGCGCGCACCGGCACACGCTCGCTCAAGATCGCGCGGGTATTCGACACGACCGCGCCGGCCAACACCAACCGGCCCTTCTGGTGGTCGTGGCCACCGACGATCGAGGCGAGAGAGGGGCAGTCGCTGCGCGTGGGAGGCTGGGTCAAGGCGGTGCGTCTGAAGGGTCGGGCCGCGGGCTATCTCTCCCTCGAGTTCACCGGCGAGAAGAACGAGCGGCTGGGGACTGGCCGCCTGCAGTTGCCGTGCGGCCACGAGTCCCCGGACTGGCAGTACCTCAGCGGCGTGACCACCGCGCCCGCCGGTAGCCGCCGGGCGGCCCTGATGTTCTCCCTCGTCAGTGACGAAGGCGAGGTCTACCTTGACGACGTCGCGGTCTCGCTGGTCCCCGGCAGCACGCTTCCGCCGCTGTGCGTAGCGCCCGGGCCGCTGGAGCCCCGGCCCGCGACGGCGCAAGCGACCGACAACGCCGGCAAGGTGCTGGAGGTCGCGCTCGCGGCGCAGCCTCCGGTGATCGACGGTGCCCTCGATGACCTCTGCTGGGCGAGCGCCGGCAGAGGCACTGAGCTAGAGATCCACTCTAGGTCGGAGAGCGCGCCGGCGGTGACCACGACCGTCATGGCCTGCGCCGACCGCACCGCCCTCTACTTCGGCTTCGTGTGCCAGGAGCCCGCG